>JABDFU010000028.1 GCA_013286385.1 Bacteroidota bacterium | reverse complement strand
TTTGAAATTGTATTAAATTGAAGGGAATCTATATTATCAGTCGATATAACACCGGTTGGTACATAATTCATAATTGCTCCCTTCACATTTAATGGACCATAATTATTTGCATAAACCCCAATGAAATTATAATTAAATCTATTTGTCGTTAAAGTTGGTTTGGGATTAGGAGGATAGCTTTCAATATTAAGCTGTGCAGACGGTGTTTTAGGTATCGAAATAGAAGCAATACCAATTCCATAAGAACCTGTCCCCGATAAAAAGTGCCCATTAAAATTCGAATTGTATACTCTTACAACACTTCTGATTGCTGAAATTCCAGTATCTAACTGATAGAATGTATTTACATTGCTAGGGGTAGTATAATCTCCAATAGTTACTCCGGCTATAATTGTAGGACCACCGATATGAGGCGGAACGTAGTAATCTACGTCTGTGATTCTAATTCCAGTCGAACTATTTAGCCCTAATTCAGGGGCATAAGGCAAGGAGCTACTACCTAGGAATGTTGAGCCGGTTATGGGATTTGCGATTTCACTAGCTGAATATTTATCAATTTGCATACCAATATAATCATTCAAAAAATAAGCCTTATTTATAGCGCAATTTGATAGAGAGGAACCATTCATTAAAACAATGCCATTTACTGCATCTTCAATTGTAGTTTCCTCGGAAGTAGTTGTAGCTGCAGGAGAGGAGGTAATGTTAAGAGTCGCTCCTGGCTCTACGTATATTCCATCCCACATATAATTACAACCAGCCCACAGTGTTGTAGCATTTTGAGAAATTGTATTAATGGTAAGAGTATACGTACTTTTAACAACAATTTTAGCTTCAGGTCCCATGTTAACTACTGTCTGAAGATTCGGGAATTGACTTACATTATCTTGAATGGTTAAATTTCCATCAACCGTCAAAGTTCCATTTAAGAATATTGGGTCTCCCCCAGCAGGTTCCTGCATTGTATAATTGTTATGAATCGGGTCGTAAGTAATAATTGCGGTTAAGGAAGGGCAAGAATTAGATTGAAAACTGCTAACATTTGCATTTTCTATATTTTCACAGGGATTAAATTCGCTGTTAGCGGTATGTGGGTTTCCACAGCATTCAAATATAGTTATGGAAGAAGTCGCGGTACATCCACCTTTATCAGTAGCAACAACCGTTAGCACGTATGGATATCCAGTGGATATTGTTGGCCACTGGGCATTGATTGTATTCCCGGTTGCCGTAGTTGTATAAGAAGAACATTTCAAACAGCTTAATGCATCAATGGAAGTTGACCAAGAATAGGTAAGGCCAGCAATTTGCGCAACTGAATACTGGATTGAAGTTGCTGGACCTGATGGATTTAAAAATGCACAGTTGTTATTGTCTCCTATTATGATTGGGGGAGCAGGCCTATGTTCTGAAACGGTTACTGTCACTTGGTCTGTTGAGGTGCAAGTACCCGAGCCGCTGGAAACTGGAACAGTGACAGTTAACGTATAAGTAGTTGTAACTGTAGGAGACACAGTTGGATTTGGAATATTTGGATTACTTAATCCAGTAGAGGGACTCCAACTATAGGTAGCCCCTGTAACTGGACAAGCCGGACCAATCGTTGGCGGGCTAACGCAACTGCTAAATGTAACAGCAGGTCCGGCATCATTTAACAATTGAACCGAAACATCATCGAAATCTGCATAGGTGATTTTACTTGTGGTATTTTGTTGTGCGTAGAAGTATAAATAATTCTGATCAGTGGTAGAAATTGAAAAACATTCATTCCTTTGAGTCCAAGGACCACCCAACCCACCAGTTGGTTCAGAAACATCAGCCGCATCATCAATAATCAAATTATCCTCAATATAAACACCGTTTGCCTGTATCTGTGCCACACCAGAGGCATAACAAGAAGAATTTGGACCAACATACATATTGTACATAACATCATCATAATTGCATAATCCAACAAAAAAATTATCAATAGTAGGGGCGGTGTTTGAAGAATTTAAATTGGAAGATGGGTCTCTGGTAACTGAATACGATAAATAATATTCTTTCCCTAATTTCAATGAAACTTGGGTTCCGACCGAAGACCCATCGTAACCTATAGGGCATAAGCCCGTTCCATAAGTAGAATATCCAGCCCACAATAAGGCTGAATATGCTGGAGATGAAGGAGGGAAAGAAGTTGTTGAGATTTGAGGAAGTCCCCAATCTTGTTCCCAACATGGAATATAAGAAGCATAATCTCCTGGAGGGTTACTATATACTGGATTAAATGGGTAGCCAGCAGGATAGCTACTTCCTTGGTTAGAGAAAGTTCCATTGCAAACCAAATCGCAACTATTTTGAACAACAACGGGGGATTTCGATCTCCCAACATTTTGAATGTTAATTCCAACATTGGCAGAGGCGTATAGGTTTGATTTAGTTAAATTAAGAATGTACTGTTTACCTGGAATAAGATTTCGAACTGCTAAAGAGAGCGATGGCCCTCCTATAAGCTGAAAGTCAGTTGCAATCAATGCCAAGGTGGCACATTTGCCATCGTATAAGTTGAGTTGTTGAATAGTTGGTGCCATTTGCAAATTACTATCATCACCACTAATTGATATAAACACACCGATTGAGTCAGGAATGAATGAATACCAGTCTTGTGACATGGTAACATTTTGGATGGTTAAACTATTATGTGCTGGGAGGAGTATTGCACTTGAACATGACGCTCCAGAAGGAATAACAGTTACAGTAATAATTGATGAGGCGGAACATCCATTTGAATTTGTTCCGGTAACAATATAAGAATTGGTCGTATCTGGAGCAAACGCAACACCATCGGTCACTCCCCCCGTCCAAATGTAACTTCCGCCAGTCCCTGCTCCACTTCCTGTTAAGGTCACACTTGCCCCCGCATCAATTGTAGTAGCGCTTGCATGAGCCACAACAGTAGGCAAAGGATGAACAGTGATTTTATCCGTTGTCGTATTCACGCAACCATTCACATCCGTCCCCGTTACCGTGTACGAAGTAGTTGCCGTTGGGGTGAACGCCACCCCATTGATTATTCCCCCCGTCCAGACATAACTCACAGCACCTGTTGCTGTAAACGCAATTGAATTTCCTGCGCAAATTGTTGAATCATGCGGAATGACAGTAATCGTTGGCAACGGATTAACCGTAATGGTCGCAGTCGAAGTATTCTGACAACCATTTCCATCAGTTCCGGTAACCGTGTATGTTTTTGTCGCTGTAGGAGATGCAAAAGCCACTCCATTTGTAACTCCCCCCGTCCAATTATAACTCACCGCAGAACCACTTCCAAAGAGAGTAACATCTGTGCCAGCATCCTTACAAACCGCTAATAATGTTTGATTTGCGGAAACTGTCGGCAAAGGATTGACCGTGATGGTCACACTGGCCGTATTGGTGCATCCGCTGGCAAATGTTCCTGTGACCGTATAAGTCTGAGTTGCAGACGGGACAAATGCCACTCCATCTGTAACCCCGCCCGTCCAGGAGTAAGTGCTGGCCCCTCCATTGCCGGAAAGTTTAACACTCGAACCGGCACAGACGGTCATTGCTGATGCTATAATGCCAACAGTTTTTATAGTTTCGGTCACAGTTGAAATGTTGCTGCATCCCCCGGAAACAGTTCCGGTGACCGTATAGGTTGTAGTTGCATTTTGTGAAACGCTTATTGTCGGAGAAGTTGCTCCGGTTGACCAGCTGTATGTTGTCCCTCCGCTGGCTGTTAATGTCACCGCAGTTCCGATACACGTTGTGGCGGCTGAAGTTTTGGCCTTGATGGTTGGGGCAGCGGTTGGGCTCAATGTGACGGTGACGGTCGCTGTCGCAGAACAGGACGAAGATGTGCTGACCGTAACAGTATAAGTTGTTGTGACTGTTGGAGTGGCAATTGGATCAGCAATGGACGTTGAACTTAATCCGGCTGAAGGAGACCAGGAATAGGTGCTGCCTCCGGATGCACTGAGGACTGCACTTGCTCCCGCACAAAGGGTTACATTTGGACCGATACCGGCAGTTATATTACATGCGTTGTTAGCCAGAGTTAAGGGACCATAAGCTGTCAAAGCGGCTGAACTGGTTATTGTTCCGGTTGTGGTATTCCCAGTTGGGTTTATTCCTCCGTCATTTGCCCATTCCGTTCCATTCCACTGTGCCACCCGCATTTGCGAGATATTGGAGGTAACATCGCACGAAGATGGAGTCCAGCCCAAAGCCACAGATACGTTATCCGAACCCGAAGCCCGATTCAGTGTCCAATATTCACAGCTGCTAAGTCCATTTATTGTCGGGTCGGTAGCATTTCCGTAAGGCTGTCCGGCTGAGAAATATTGGGCCGAGAAAATATCATTTGGATTGCCCGGTGCCGTGATTGAAATTGGATTATACACCCCATTGTTGCCGGTAGGGAAGGTAAAGGGGTCTGCTCCGGACTTGGTTATCAATCCGTCCACATAACTGGAATTATTTCCGCCTGTTACGTTACCAACCAGGCCTAAGGCATCAATAATATTAAACGGGTATCCGTTGGTTACTATGACTCCTTGGGTCAGGTTTAACAAAACTCCATAAAAAACAGTATTCATCTGAACCGAACCGGAGGGCTTATTTACCTGCATATTTACAATTCCGACCTCTCCACCATTAAAAAATTGTTCAGAAGTTCCGTTCAGAATAATGCTTCCCAAATTATATCCGAAATACACAGTTCCTGAAATATTAACATTTCCCGCAATGGTCGTTCCTGCACTTGCATCTGCCACCGAAATATACCCGCCTCCTACGTTGTCGCTAAGCGTGATATCGCCATTGAAATAATCAGGATTAATTTCGCCAAGTGAAAGATTGCCTAGTGAATTATTGTTCAATGAAAAGGTAGAATTAAAAGTATTTCCTCCAGCCCCCACGTCAACTCCGCCACCCTGTTTAGTTATGGAAACAGGTCCGTTAAAAACGCCACCATTCAGATAAACATCCTGGCAGGATAAAAGAATCGTTGAACCAATAGTTGAAGAGGCAAATGTTGCGGTATTATTAATAATGGAAATGGAACCACCATTGATTGTTCCTCCATTAAAATTTGAGTTTCCGGAGATGTTAAGGGTATTTGACCCCAAACTCAGCGTTCCGGAATTTATGGTAAACTCTCCAACTGAAGTCGGGGAACTTAAGGTCGGTTGATAAACTCCGCTGACGATAGTTACACTGTCCGCAGAGTTAGGGATACCATTTGGGGTCCAGTTTTTTTCCGTAAACCAATTGTTGCTGACCGAACCATTCCAGGTGTAGTTTGCCACAATATTATTATTTGCCAGGGTCAAGGCTCCGAAGGTTGTCAGTGGTGCCGCACTGGTAATATTCCCTGTTGTTGGACTTAATGAATCGGGATTAGCTCCTCCAAGATTTGCCCAGGAATTTCCATTCCATCCTGAAATCCGCATATTGCTTATTGGCGAGTTTACATTGCAGCTATTTGAAGTCCAGGGCAGCGTTACTGATACGCTATTTGCTCCCGAAACCTGATTTAAAGTCCAATATTCACAGGTACTTAAATCGGTGATGGTGGGGTCTGTATGATACCCCAATGTCTGACCGGAATTAAAATATTGCGCAGAATATTCATCCGTGGAGCTCGTGTTTGTGTCGCTTACTGAAATCGGCTGATAAATTCCTCCTGCTCCAACCGGGAAAACAAAAGGAGTGTTTGCAGAAAATCCAACTTTGGTCATAGCGCCATTCACATAACTCTGGCTGCTTCCCCCTGTTACGGCTCCGGTTATCCCATTGTAAGTAATCATAGTAAAGCCGTTGCCATTGGTCACAATATTTCCGCTGGTGAGATTAAGGTTTATGAAGAAAGCCGGTGCATTTAACTGAAGGCTGCCCGAAGATTTGTTAATCCCAAGATTTGAACAGAATATCCCACTTCCAACACCAGAAATTGAGCCTCCTGAACCATTAAATGTTTGATCTCCGGTACCCGCGAAGGAAATTGACCCCTGATTTAAGCCAAAATATACATTTCCGTTGGCCGTAACATTCCCATTGAAAATATTATTTGCGCTGCTGTCCGCAACGGAAAAAGGGTTAGTCCCGTTATTTGTAAAAGTCACATTCGAATTAAATACGTCAGGACTGACTGTTCCCAGAGCCAAGGTTCCGTTTTCGACATTTGTAACAGAGGTAGCCCCGTTAAAGGTATTGCCCCCAAGAGACCGCTCATAATCATTCCCGGTTCGCGTAATGTTCAACAAGCCATTAAAAACAGAACCGTTCAAAAATACTTCTTTGGAATTTGCGTAAACATTTGCGCCAAACGTTGTACCCGAAAATTGAATACTGCCATTTCCTGAAATATTAAGATTTCCGGCATTGACTACTCCACCATTAAACACGGCTCCTCCGTTATTTACATTCAACGTGTTTCCGCCCAGATCGAGGGTTCCGGAATTAATTGTCAATTCATAAACACCGGCTGTTACAGAAAGAAAAGGCTGGTAGGTTCCATTGACAATTGTAACGTAGTCAATGCTGGAAGGAACGCCCGTGGGAGTCCAGTTTGCGGCTGTTGCCCAATTCTGAGAGACACTGCCATTCCAGGTATAGTTTATTGGCGTTTTAGAAATTGTATTTAAATACACCGCCACTCCTCCGCCAATATCTCCTGCTTCCTGAGCTGAAATGGATATATCCGGCTTTCCATCAAGGTTAAAATCAGCAGCAAGCACATCAATTGTATAAAAGCCTGCACTGCCTGGTAAAGTCAGGCTTTGCGAAAACTGTCCATTTCCCTGACCCGAAAGAATGTATACATTCCCGGAGTAATAGTCGGTTACCGAAAGGTCGGCATTTCCGTCTAAATTAAAATCTGCAGCAGCTATCCCAACAACGGCACTGCCAATACGAATGTTGCCGACAGAATTAAATGTTCCATTCCCATTTCCGAGCGCAACAGTAACGCTTGAAGCTATGTTTGAATTCTCAATCAGTCCACCTGCGTTTGCTATTGCCAGGTCAATTTTTCCGTCATTGTTAAAATCCCCTGAAGTAATGTGATAGGGAGAAACACCCACCGGAAAACCTGACCCATAAGAGAATGTTGCGTTGCCATTCCCAAGTAAAATGGTTACGCTGCTACTGCCATTGTCTGTAACTGCAACGTCAGAAATCCCATCTCCATTAAAATCGGCTGTAACAAGATAAAACGGTCCCGTTCCAAGATAATATGTTGATGGGGTACCCGAAACAAATGTGCCATTGCCCTGGCCCAGAAACACATTCAGCGTATTGGAAGTTGTATTGACAACCACCAGATCAATATTTCCGTCTCCATCTAAATCTCCGGCTTTAATAGCTGCCATGGAAATTGGATTTTGTCCAACGGGATATGAAATAGAAGAACTTTGACTAAATGTCCCATCTCCATTTCCTAAACAAACGCTAATGGAATTATAATCATAATCTACAACTGCCAGGTCCGGTTTCCCATCGTTATTAAAATCAGCAAGAATAACATAAGCGATTCCAAAGTTAGTTAAAAATGGATTTAAATAGGAAGGTACCTGGGTAAAACTGCCATCGCCATTTCCTAAATAAATAGCGGCACCTCCTGCCCGGCCAGTCCCAAAATTTGCAATAGCCAGGTCGGGAATACCATCACCATTAATATCTGCAGTCACAGTCATTATTGGTGCTGCACCAGCACCGTTGATAAATTCCAATGGAGAATCAGGTGCGGCTGCAAAACTGGGCGTTTGTGCCTGCCCTGATTGAAAACAAAATAGGGACACGATTCCCGTTACTTTTACAAGCGCTCTGATTTTCATACGAGTAATTTTAGAAGATTAGGCTGATTAATACGAAATAAGAGGCAAATGCCGTAGATCGTTTATTTAAAAACGATCTTAGCTGAAATAAAAACAAAGTAAGATCAGAGGAATTTTTTTCCATCAGTGCATTGTAAAGAGACTAAACCAAGAACTCAATAATCCGCCTCTTTCCAACTATCACAGTACATCAAAATAAAAGGCCAGGGAAATTTCCTGTTTTTGAATTGTGATTCTGTTCATTCTACGGGAAGAAACTCTGTAAGGTTACAGCTAATTCACTTCGACTTTAATCCGGCCCGACAGGCCATTGTCTGAAACCACCTGCAAAAGATAAATTCCCTTGCTAAAACCGGAGAGGTCTTTAGTATAAATGTTTTTTCCGGATGTCACCTGAATCAGTTCAGAAGAAAGGGTTTGCCCAAGCATGTTGGTAAAAACTAATTTTGCTTCCCCTGAACGGGAAGCAAAAACGGAGACATTCAGCAGCGTTGAAGTGGGATTCGGATAGGCCTGCAGCTGATCTGTTGCAGCCCTGAGCGGACTGATTCCTGTTGAGCTTCCAGCGGTAATGACCCTGATTACGTTATTGCCCTGGTCGCAAAAAAACAAATTCCCTATGCTGTCGAAAGCCATCGCTCCGGGTAAATTCAGCTGGGCTGACAGAGCAGCTGCCCCGTCTCCGCTGTAGCCAGAGGTTCCGTTCCCGGCCACCGTGCTGATTATTCCTGATGTATTAATCTTTCTGATCCTGACGTTGTTCGCGTCAGAAATGTACAGGTTACCTTGCGCATCCAGGAGAAGGCCGGTTGGGCCATTTAAGAGGGCCGCCCTGGCCGGACCACCGTCCCCGCTAAAGCCGGCGGTTCCGTTTCCTGCAATGGTACTGATAACCCCGGCCCGATTCACCTTACGGATGCAGTTGTTTCCGTAATCTGCAATGTAAACCGCACCTGCGGTGTCCACTGCAACACCGCTGGGAATATTGATTTCTGCAGTAATAGCTGAATCTCCGTCATTGCTATAGCCGGGTATGCCGGTTCCTGCAACGGTGAACATTTTAAAGGTATCTACAATCAGACTATTTTTCTGAAGGAAATCGATGGACTGGTTGGCGTAAAAAAAAGAGCCCCGCATCTCCCTATGGGAAAGGCTGTAATAATAGACGGTATCCCTGACTAACTTTGCTTCCCGAATTTTGTTATTGCCCTGGTCGGCTATAAACAGATTACCATTTTTGTCCAGTGTAATAGCGCCGGGATAATTCAATTGCGCCTGACAGGCATAAAGACTGTCCCCTCCCGATCCCTGTGTTCCGTTGCCTGCTATCGTTCTGATTACTCCGAAGGGCGATAACTTACGGATGACAAAATTGTATTGATCAGCGATATACAGATTTCCGATTGAATCAGCGGTGAGTCCTGAAGGCAGACTCAGCTCAGCGAGTATGCCCTGATTCCCGTCACCGCTGTAGCCCGATGAATACGTGCCTGCCACGGTACTGATTTCACCGGCGCGGTTCACTTTACGGATACGGTTGTTCCAGGAATCCGAGATGTATACGTTTCCAAAACGATCTGCTGCAACCCCCTGAGGCGAAAAAAATTCGGCTCTGGTTGCGGTTCCTCCGTCTCCGCTAAATCCCTGAATGCCATTGCCGGCAAAAGTATAAATGAATTGGGCATTTGCAGCAAGCGTCCCTGTCAAAGCTAAAAACAAAGTAATTTTTTTCATCGCCTGCAAATTTAATCAATAGCCTTGTAAACCCCCAATAATCTTTCCCATGCATCCACTGGGTTCCTGAATATTCAGTAAATAAGCCAGGGTTGCTGCAATATCCGTGATGTCTGTCTGCTCTTCGCTGCTTCCCTGTTTTATTCCGTTTCCGTAAAAAATTAGCGGCACGTGCGTGTCGTAATCGTAAGGAGAGCCATGTGTCGTTCCGGTTGGAGTATTGTTGTCTGTCCAGTATGGAAAGTAGTTGATCAGCAGATCACCTGAACGTTTTTGATTGAACCCATTCTGAATTTTTGATTTCAGATCTGAAGTGGCTCCCCAGTTGCTGACAGTAGTGGAAGTATACACATTTGCCACGCCTTCTTCCCTTAGTAAAAAGTCAGCCAGATCGCTTTCTGTCGTTTCGGTATTCAGTTTCAAGGCATGGATTGATTTGTGGTTTAAAAAAACCTGCTGATTCGAAACCGAAAGGGCAAGGCTGTCCCCGTACTTTGCAGCCAGATAACTGCGGCATTTTTTCAGCAATGCCGCTTCATTAAAGCGGCCTTCGGGAATACGGTGTTCTTTCAGGAGTTCGGCGTTTTCAGATGCGCCATGATCGGCGGTTAAAAACAGCAGCGCATTTTTTTCTCCAACCCAGTTATCCAGGAACGTGAGCAGTTCGCCCAGGTCCTTGTCAAGCCTCAGATAGGTGTCTTCAACTTCCACAGCGTTGGGGCCAAACTGGTGACCGACATAGTCGGTAGAAGAAAAACTAATGCAGATAAAATCTGTTGATTTTCCTTTGCCCAGGTTTTCTGAGCGTATGGTTTCAATTGCCATATCCCTGGTCAGGGTATTTCCGTAAGGAGTGCTTCTGATCAGATTCAGACGATCATTTTCAGCCATCAGTTCCTTCAGTTTATAGGGGAATACGGGTTTGGACATTCCCGCAAATGGTTTTTCGTAAGGGGAGTCATCCGCAGTGCTTTCTGTGTATTCTTCTATCGGCAAAAGGGTAGTCCAGTCATTTTCAAGATACTGTTTTGCTTTTCCCAGATTATTGAATTCATTCAGCCAGGCCGGCAGCTCTTTCATGTAGAAGCTGCTGCTTATCCAGTTTCCGGTAGTACCGTCGAACCAGTACGCAGCATCGGCTGAATGTCCGGCAGGTAAAATGGCTCCCCGGTCTTTCAGAGCAATTCCGATGACCTTAGACCTGAAATTATCCGAAAGCTTCAACTGATCGCCGAGGGTCGTGCAGAGCATTTGCCGGGGAGACATCTGGCCTGATTTTTCGGAACCGCCCAGGGCTTTTACCGTTTTGTCTTCCACGCAATAGATCGTGCGGTCGTTTTCTTTGTCGTACCAGTTGTTTGCAATAATGCCGTGCACAGAGGGCGTACAGCCGGTATAAATGGAAGCATGTCCGGGGCCTGTATAGGTGGGCATATAATTGTAATGCACGTTCTTTAAAAAATAGCCTTCCCTGATCAGGCGTTTAAATCCATCGTAACCGAATTTGTCCCAGTATTTGCTGATGTAATCGTAGCGCATCTGGTCTACTACAATTCCCACGACCAGGCGGGGGGTGGGTTGGACTTGGGGGAAAGCGAATAGCCCTGCCTGCGGCAGGCAGGCAATAGCCATTAAGGTAAAGCGAAATCGAGCGAAGGCAAGGCGCTTTTTCAATTTTTGGTAATAAAATAAATCAGTGAAAAGCAAACCGAAATGCTGATGAGTATATTTGCCAGTGCCGTCAACAGATACCCGCTTCGCATCAGATCGATCGTCTCGTAACTGAAAGCAGAGAAAGTGCTGAATCCGCCGCAGAAACCGGTAATGATAAGTACCTTCCAGCCGGGACTGACATCGGCCTTGCTGCTGATGACCGCAACTGTTACCGCCAGAATGGTGCAACTGAGCAGGTTGGAAGTGAAGGTGGCCAGCGGAAAATTAAGTTTCAGCTTTGCGGTCAACAACCCTACCGAGCTTGCAATTCCATACCGTGAAAGGCTTCCCAGGCCACCGCCTATAAATACAGACACGATGTTATTCATTTGAAGTCTCCGTTTTAGAATAAATTAATTTGTCCAGGTAAAGGTAAAGCTTGTAAACAGCAAAAGCCAGCCCGGCGCCCAATAAGGCGCCGCCAATTACATCCAGGGGATAATGTACGCCAAGGTAAATCCGTGTGTAGGATACAAAGGCTGCCCAGGGCAGGAGGATCCAGGCCATACGTTTGCTTTTGTTCAACAGGAGCAGGCTGATAAAGCAAGCGAGGGCAAAAGTATTGGAGGCATGAGAGGAGACGAATCCGTACAGACCTCCGGTGTATCCTTTAACAGTGTGAACCAGAGGCTGAAGAACCAGGTTGTGTGTAGGCCTGTACCGCATAAAAACATTCTTGAATAAATGAACCGATAACTGATCGCTCAGGGTGATCAGCACTGCAGTACAAACCAGAATCAGTACGGTTTTTTTTGAAAAAGACCTATAGGTAAAATAGAGCAGAAAGAGGTAAAAGGGTATCCAGGCATATTCTTTAGAGCTCCAGTACATGATTTCATCCCAGAACGCATTGTGTCTGCCGTTCAGTATCAAAAACAACCGGGTATCGATATGTTTTAAGACTTCAATCAATTTCACAATCAAATGTAAACCGACTCTAGGAATTAATTTGTTTCCACAATACGTCTTTCAACTGGGTTATTCCTTTTTGGGTGTGGGAAGAGAAAAACACTACAGGTACTTTTTTCTTTTCCCTGAAGCGTTTGTCGAAATCCTTTTGCACCATTCCCATCAATTCGGTGTCCAGCAGGTCCATCTTCGAAATACCCAGGACTCTTTGTTTGTCAAGTAAATCAGGATTAAACTGCTTCAGTTCGTTAACCAGTATCTTGTATTCTTTCAGAATGTCTCTGGTATCTGCAGGCACAATAAAAAGCAAGATCGAATTCCGTTCGATATGTCGCAGGAATCGCAGTCCAAGACCTTTGCCTTCGTGAGCGCCTTCAATGATTCCGGGAATATCCGCCATAACAAAAGACTTGTATTCCCTGTATTTAATGATCCCCAAGTTGGGTACCAGCGTTGTAAACGGATAATCTGCAATTTCGGGTTTTGCTGCAGAAACGACTGAAAGCAAAGTTGATTTACCGGCATTCGGAAATCCCACCAGTCCTACATCTGCCAGAATTTTGAGTTCCAGGATTACCCACTCTTCTATAGCAGGTTCTCCGGGCTGGGAAAACCTGGGGGCCTGACGAGTCGGACTTTTAAAGTGATCATTTCCAAGACCTCCCCGTCCGCCTTTAATGAGTATTTTTTCTTCTCCGTCCTCAGTGATTTCAAACAAAAGATTTCCGGTTTCGGCATTTCTGGCAATGGTTCCCAGAGGTACTTCCAGAACCTGATCTTCTCCGTCTGCTCCGGTCTGCAACGAGCGTCTGCCGTTTTCCCCGTCAGGTGCCAGAACGTGTTTACGGTACTTAAGATGGAGCAGGGTCCAGAGTTGTTTGTTCCCTTTGAGAATGATGTGTCCCCCGCGACCGCCGTTTCCGCCATCCGGGCCTCCCTTGGATGTTTTCTTTGTCCTTAGGAAATGTACCGAGCCCCCTCCGCCTTTACCACTCTTGCAACAGATTTTAACGTAATCAACAAAGTTCGAATCGCCCACTTCTTACCGTCTGGTTTTTTTCTTTCCTGCTGCCTTTTTTTTCGGGGCCTTTTTACTTGTATTCTTTTTTTTAGAAATTACTTTTTTGGCTGGCAATTTCTTTGCGGTTTTTTTTGCCGCTTTTTTTACTGTTTTCTTTGTTGTTTTTTTCGCAACTTTTTTTATCACATTCTTTACAACGTTCTTTGTGAGCTTTTTTGTTGTTTTCGTCGCAGCTTTTGCGGCTACTTTCTTTTCAACCTTTTTTACCTGTTTTTCAGCCAGAACGGATGGGAGCACAGCCGGAAGGGGAGGAGCTGAATACACCTGTTTCTGTCCCGGATTGTAATGCGACTCGACCGCCATGCACAGGGAATTGAAAATCTCATCAATACTTCCTACGCCTCTTATTGCAAAGAATTTCTTCTGTTTGCTGTAATACTCTTTAAGCGGGGCTGTTTTACTGGTATATTCTGTAATCCGTTTACTGATGGTGTCCAGATCCTGATCATCGGTTCGGCCCAATTCCTCGCCTCTTTTAATAATACGTTGTATCAATTCTTCGTTACTGATGTCCAGGGCCAGGGTCATGGATATTCCCGTTCCCTTGGCATACAGCAAGCGGTCAAGCGCTTCGGCCTGGTGAATCGTTCTTGGGAATCCATCAAAAATAAATCCGGTGGCATTTGAATTCTGAACCAATTTATTGTTAATCATTGTAATCACAATTTCGTCCGGTACCAGCAAGCCCTGATCCATAAGAAGTTTTGCTTCTTGTCCGAGTATACTGCCGGATTCAATCTCTCCTCTTAAAATGTCACCGGTGGATAAGTGAATCAGATGGTATTTTTCAGTAAGTCTTGCGGATTGGGTTCCTTTGCCTGCGCCGGGAGGACCGAAAATAACAATGTTAAGCATAGTCGTAGAGTTTACTTATCCTCCCAAATTTATCTTGAATTTTAATACCCCCGTAGTTAATTTTTGTTTTTTTTCGTATGAACTCCTGTTATTTTTTTAAACAGGCCTGTTTTTTATGCTTTTTAAGATAAACCCGGCCAGGGACTTCTGAAGCATGTGTAAAGTCCAATAAAAAGGCGCTTGAAAGCGCCTTTTTACAGTTGAGCATCAGAATTTAAATTTACTGAAGGGATATTTTCTTTTCCAGCTCAGAAATGTAATTTTTAAAGCGTTTGTCAGTATCCATAAGATTGTTAACCGTGCGACAGGCATGCAGGACAGTTGCATGATCTTTTCCTCCACAATGCATTCCAATGGTAGCAAGGGAAGATTTGGTCATGTTTTTGGCAAAAAACATGGCGATTTGTCTTGCCTGCACTACTTCGCGTTTACGGGTTTTTGATTTTAACAAGTCAATGGGCAGGTCGAAATAATCACAAACAACTTTTTGAATATAATCAATGGAAACTTCACGTGCTGTATTCTTGACAAATTTGTCAATCATTTGTTTGGCAAGTTCCAGGGTAATGGATTTCTTGTTCATGGAAGACTGGGCAAGCAGAGAAATGTAAGCACCCTCGAGTTCACGGATATTAGTGGTGATGCTGTAGGCCAGGTATTCCAAAACGTCTTTGGGTAATTCCACACCATCCGAATACATTTTCTTTTCAAGAATAGCTATACGGGTTTCCAGTCCCGGCACTTGCAGGTCAGCAGACAGGCCCCATTTAAAACGGGAAAGCAAACGCTGTTCCATGCCCTGCATTTCAACAGGAGGCTTGTCAGAAGTCAATACGACCTGTCTGCCGTTCTGATGAAGGTGATTGAATATGTGGAAAAATGCATCCTGTGTCTTATCCTTTCCGGCAAAAAACTGCACATCATCAATAATCAACACATCTATCATCTGATAAAAATGCATGAAGTCATTGGTGTTGTTGTTTTTTATCGCGTCAATGAACTGAACCGTGAATTTTTCAGAAGTTACATAAAGAACTGTTTTGCCCGGAAATTCCTTTTTGATTTCAATTCCGATGGCCTGGGCGAGATGGGTTTTCCCCAGCCCCACGCCCCCATATATAAGGAGGGGATTAAATGCCGTACCCCCCGGTTTTTTTGAAACCGCTCCACCTGCAGATCTGGCCAGGCGGTTGCAATCGCCTTCGATGAAATTTTCAAAAGCGTAATTCGGATTGAGCTGGGATTCTACATTTACTTTTTTAAGTCCGGGAATGATAAAGGGATTTCGAATCCCGGCATTACCGGCATCAATGGGCATGGAAACCGACGGATTTTTTAATTCGCGTTTATTGACTGTTGGAATTTTTACGGTATAGGGTTTTGAGTTGTAGGTGTTTTCCATGATGATGGAATACTCCAGCCGACCTTCGGTGCCCAGTTCTTTCCGTACCGTTTTTTTCAACAAGGTAATGTAATGTTCTTCAATCCATTCATAAAAAAACTGACTGGGAACCTGGATCGTCAAAACGTTGGCACTTAATTTTACCGGCTTAATCGGTTCGAACCATGTTTTAAAACTTTGAGGACTTACATTGTCTTTGATAATTTCGAGGCAGTTGACCCAAATCTTAGTAAAATCTTTTTCTTTTTCCATTCAAAAAAACAGTGATTATAGAGAGTTAAAATAGCGTATCCTAAAAAAAAGAACAATTTCCCTTTGTTATTTCGGAAATTATGCGTATCATCTGAAAGTCGCGTCAATCTTGGCTTTTAGACATTTCGCATCCGAAACGGGATGCAATAATAGTAATTTATTCGATACCACAAAACTTTAATACAATCTTTTTTTTTCGAATAAAAAAAGAGGATTAATGGACTGATGTTTCAAATTAATATCTACTTTAAACGGTGACAAAAATCAGCTGTCTTGTGTATATTTCTGAAACAAAATTGAGGGTACGTTATGCAGAAACCGACCGTATGGGTTATGTTTATTATGGCAACTACGCACAGTATTTTGAGGTTGGGAGAGTGGAGGCCTTAAGGCAACTCGGCTCAAGTTACAAAGCCCTTGAGGATAGCGGAATTTTTTTGCCCGTATTGGATTTTCGGGTGCGCTATTTTAAACCCGCTCATTACGATGATTTGCTTACCATAGAAACGACTATCACAGAACTTCCTGTAACACGATTGAAGTTTAAGTACAGGATGTGGAACGAGCAGGGAGTTCAGCTGAATGAGGCTGAAACGACACTTGTCTTTATGAACCAGAAAACCAATCGGCCCTGTGCATCGCCGGAGGAGTTTGTTTCCTGTTTGAGACCTTTCTTTCTGTAGCGATTTGCCATTAGCCATTGGGGGTGATTATTCCAACTAACGAATAGTTTAGTGGGAGCGGTCAACCCTAATCGCCAATCACTAATGGCTCATAACTACTTTAGAACTGTAAATAAATCGGTAGTACCTGGTCGGCCTGTTTTACCTGGATGATGACCCAGATAAATAAAAACAGCAGTGCGATTTTTCCGATCAGATGCATTCCGGTAAGAATTTCTTCTGCTTTCTGCTGAATGCCGTTTGGTGTGAAATGAATAAGGTATCCCAGTCCCATCAGACCAAAGACGGCAGGGTAGGCCATTAACAGAGGAGCCAGCGCATGGGCATTGAGGTTGCCGGTAATTTGCCGGATAAGGATCAGTGCATCGCCGAACGATGCGGCTTTGAAAAATATCCAGCAAAAGCAGACAAAATGAAAGGTTGTGAAAATACCGGTAAGTTTCAGCACGAGTGCATACCACTTGCCGGCGCTTTTTAGTTTAAGCGCGTTTTTTATTTTATCCATTCCTTTATCAATAGCCAAAGCAATTCCATGCAGCCCTCCCCAAAAAACAAATTTCAGACTTGCTCCGTGCCAGAGACCGCCGATCAGCATGGTCAGCATCAGGTTCAGGTATTGCCGGCCCCTGCCCTTGCGGTTTCCGCCAATGGAAATGTAAACGTAATCTTTCAGCCAGGAAGACAGCGAAATGTGCCACCTTCTCCAGAATTCGGTTATGCCGGAACTCTGGTAGGGAAGATTGAAATTGACCGGTACGGTAAAGCCCATCCATTTTGCCATGCCGATGGCCATGTCCGAATACCCTGAAAAATCGCAGTAAATAACCATGGCATAGCCGTATACGCCGAATAAACATTCAATTCCCGAATGCCGGGTGGGGTCATCGAAAATGTATTGAACAAAATTTATATTGATGTAATCAGATATGACAATTTTTTTAAAAAGCCCCCCGAGAATCAGGTAAAGCCCTCTGCCCAGATCGCGGTCGCTTATCCAAAGATCCTGTCTGATCTGGGGAATAAAGTCAGATGCCCTTACAATAGGCCCCATTACAAGCTTTGGGAAAAAGGATAGAAAAAACAAGTAGTCCAGGAAACTTGTTACCGGCTTAAACCGGCCCCGGTATACATCAATGGTGTAGCTCAGGTTTTCAAATGTGTAAAAGGATATTCCGATCGGTAGCACCAGTTTCAACGGCTGGATATGTCCCGATGAAATTTCATTGACCAAATCGATAAATAAATTACTGTATTTGAAATAGCAGAGCATTCCAAGATTGATAAGGATACTGAGTATAAGCAGAACTCTTTTTGAATTTTTATGTTGGGCTTTGTAGATTCTGTTCGAAAGAAAATAATCAACTACTGCGGCCAGCACAATAAGGGATACAAAATAGCCGCAGGCTTTGTAGAAAAAATAAAGCGAGAAAAGTGTAAAGTAAATTACCCGGCTAAGCTTGCGTTTGTAAAAAAAAGGATAGATGAGGAAGAAAACCAGCAGGAAGAATAAAAAGAAACCACTGTTAAAGAGCAAGGGGTCGTTTGAATCATACGACAGCAGTTTCAGTATTTTTGAATAATCGAAATGCATCGGTTTAATTGTGTGTATGAAATCCCTTCATGAAGGCCTTGTAAAGAAGATCAGCCTGTATGGGGTAGCCCTTTCCCGAAAAATGAAGCCGGTCCCTTGATAAGCCGGCTTTGAACCATTTCTGCATCGATCCGTATCCTCCCATGATCGCATACAAATCCCACCAGGCTATGTTGTTGTTCCTGCAATAACGGATAAGTGTGTTTCGAACCTCCATCATGTCGGGATTTTTCACTCTTCCCTTGCGGGTCTTGCGGAAAGAATCGCCCGGAGTGGTCAGCAGAAAGCAGGCATCCGGGTTGCTTCTCTTAATGGAAGAAATCAGACTATCCACATGCGCGTAAAAAAGTTTGCTGTTAAATCCCGGGTTGTATCCCTCATTGGTACCCATAGAAATAATCACCAGGTCGGGTTTTAAAACCGTCAGTTGACGGATGAAATACTGGCTTTGGTTGTAATGCTGGTATTCAGCTCCATTCACGCCAATCATGTTGTAGAGTATTCCCGAACTGTCGTTTTCAAGCAGGATCCCATAAATGCGCGTACAGTTTTGAGAGCTGGTTCGCGGGCAGGATTTCAGAATGATCTGTCGGTAGGATTGATTAAGCTGAATGACTGTGCTGAATTCATTCAGGGAATCCCTTCGGTTGTTGATGTAGGCCAATTCGCGATGCAGCGAGTCGTAAATAGCAAAATCAAAACTTTCTTCCGATTTCTGGTAAAACAGGGTGACCCGGTTGAAACTGTAGTTGAGTCCATTCTGATCTTTCACGGCCAGTTTTATTTCGGCGGCCGTGTCCGCTGTTTCAATAGTTATTCCGCTGATTCCTATGGGCAGGGGCTGATTGGGAAACGCATTCCGCTTGGCCTTCCAGATTGCATTGGTGGATGTATTCAGGCCGTATGGCTCATTTGTTTTGGCCACACGGTAGGGGAAAACCAAACCTCTGCCTGCATTTCCAAAATCCTTTTGAAAATGCTGCCGGAGTTCTCCTGAAAATACATCGGCCTGAATGTGTGAATCCCCGATGTGGACAATGCTAAGTTTTCTCCGCCCGGTTTTCTTTAACCGGGAGAGTTTAGCGTAGAACGGTTGGAGTGCGAGGCTGTCGTTGTGAATCAAATTCGAATCCAGGACTATAAATGGATAGAGAGCTGCAAAGGAATAGGGCGGTACGAGAGGAAATGAATCGATGAGGGGTTCAGGGACAAAAGAACTGTCCTTCTGAGCGGGCACTTTTGTCCCATTAAAAAGGATCGTTACGAGGATTGCATATTTTAAAAACTGAATTCTTCCCATTCTGAAATCTTTTGGCTCTTAATTCTTTAATTCCTGATCCTGCACCTTCAGTTTTGCTGCTGCCCCTTCGTACTCTCTCCTTTTCAGAAAAGCCCGGTAATCGCTCATCAGTTGCTGATACAATAAATCTGCAATTTTTTTTGCGCCCCTGAAATTGGGGTGTGTGTAATCTTTGTTTGCCAATACCGTATCTCCCTGAACCCATTTTACCATTGAATTGTATCCACCCATTGCTTCGTAAAGATTCCAGAAAGCCGAGCCGGTTTTTTCAGCTACTCTTTTTTGGGCTTCGATAACCAACGGTACAGAAGGATCAGTCGTATAGGCCCCGTCCCTGTAAAAGCTTTTGTCGCCTGTACTGATGATCAGGATGCTGGCATTGGGCATGGCAGCCTTTATGTGAAGAACGACTTCGGTCATTCCTTTTTCATACCAGGAAAAATCAGTTACCTGGTGACTGACCACATTTACTCCGTAATGTAAGATGACGAGTCCGTAATTCAATTGTTTGTTTAAACCCGATAAAACCGATTGGGGAATGCGGGTCATGGGCATTCCTGAATTTCCACGGAAAGAAAAATTATCAAGGTACAGACCGCTGTCTCCTTCCATGCTGAATCCGAAAACATTTACCAGACTACTGCATTGAAAATCGGCCTGAACGGTTTGCGAAGGGCTGCTTTTTAGCAGTTCCAAAGTGTTCACGGGCTGGCTGCCGTTTAGCGGCAGCGTGCGGCCGGCAGCATGAACATAATTTCCGCCGCCTTCCGTTTTCCCGTAAAACAGACGAACATTTGAAAACGAATTCAGTCGCTTTCTGCGTACCGCGCTGTACCGTACCCAGCTTCCTGTTCCCGTATCAACGGAGTCCTTTCCCGGGGAATACATCGGGATAAAATCATAACCTGTAATTCCCAAAACGTGGCCGGGACTGTTTTGATCAAGCAGACTGTAGGTTTGCCAATTTCCTGAAAAAGCATGAAAAATTGTTTGTCTGAATCCGGCTACAATCGATGTGACCGGCATAAAACCGACACCCACACCTCCGAAACTATCCTGCAATGAGGTTCTCAGGTCTTGCGTCACCAGGTCGCCTTCAATCATCGAATCCCCGAAATAGGCAATTCGGCATTTTTTTTTCTTTTGCTGCGTTTGAAAAAGAGACTCAAAAAAGCAGGCCAGGGCGGGAAGTGAGTCGTTTCCGAAATCCTTGATAGCGTCCGGATTCAATTTTTTCTGCTGGTAAAACCGTCGGTCGGTTCGGATGATCGAATCTGTCAGGATCGGGGAGGTCACCGGGGCCTCAATAAAAACTGATCGGGTTCTGATGTCACTCAGTAAATCCACTTTTTTAAATTTGAAATCTCCGATGCTGAAAGAGGAATCCTTCAGGGAAAGTGCAATAAGCAAAACCGAAATGCTGAGGACGATGACTACCGTTTCCCTGAGTTTATTCCTGGGATTCATTCAGGCAGACTCTCTTTTTTGGCTGAAATGTATTCATTGAGTTTGGCCGTTAACAGTTTTGAGGTGGTATTAAAATACCTCTTGTTTTTATAGGCGCCCACCCACCTGAGCCCTCCGATCACGTTGGTAAGAAACAATTCGTCAGCGCTAAGCAAAACACTCTGTGCCAGGTTTATTTCATAAACGGCGATACGATTTTTAAAAGCCACTTCGATGATTTTCTTGCGAAGAATTCCGTCCACGCAGCCTTCTGCTACGGGAGGGGTATACAGCACGCCGTTTTTTACCGCAAAAATATTCGAGTTGATCGATTCAATGACATCCCCTTTGGTATTCATCAGAACACAGTCGTCCAAACCTTTACCGGTTTTATAAACCGCGGCCATAACGTAAAGAATGCTGTTTCCTGATTTGATGGAGGACAAGGTATTTTGCTGTTTCTTCACCTCATTGTAAATGTCAATGTTGTATCCTTTCTGATTCAATACATACTCGTTTTCTTCAATGGGATAGGTTTCGATCAGGTAAGAAGTTGAATTGGTCTGAGGGGTGTAACCCGAATTTCCGTTGCGAAAAACGGTCAGTCGCAGACGACCTCCTCCGGTCAGGGCGTTTGCCTTAATCAGATTCTCTATTTGTTCAAAAAAAAATGCCGTACTGTACTGTTCACTAAGTTCCATTTTCAGAGCAAGAATTCCTTGCTTTAAACGGTTTATGTGGTCGTTCAGAAAAAGAGGGCTTCCGTTGAAAATCCGGATGGTTTCAAACGTTGAATCTCCAAAACGGAAACCGCGGTTATCTACTTTCAGCAGCGGGGCTCCTGCATTTTCCAGTTTCCCGTTATAATTTACCAATGCAGACATTTTCACTGTTTGAAATTTTTACGAATTTAACAAATTCATTCAATTCCTTTGATGATTATTGAATCCTGTCCATGATTTCGGTTAGCGGAGTATTGGCTTTAATCAGAATGCCTCTAACTCCTGCTTTGTGAGCAGCTTCTGTATCTCTTTCCTTGTCTCCGATGAACCAGGACAGGGCAGGGTCAATGTTAAATCTTGCAAGTGCTTTTTCGATGAAAAGCGAATCCGGTTTACGGCAAATACACCTGCTGACATCAGGGTGGTGAACGCAATAATAAATTTCATCAAATGACAGATCGGTTTTTTTTAAATACCTGTTCAGGTACTCGTGTAGAATTTCAACATCCGACTGCTTGTACAAGCCTTTGGCTATTCCGCTTTGATTCGATACGACAATCAGTAAATAGCCTCTTTTCCTGAATTCCCACAGGGCATCCGTGAGTCCGGGAAGAATTTCAAAATCTTCTATCCGGTAGGTAAATCCACGCTCCAGGTTAATGACCCCGTCCCTGTCTAAAAAAACCGCTTTGTTCATAGTCTGAAATGCTGCACCTGGTTAATAAAATGAATGGCCAATTCTTTTTTCAATACGAGCATAAATACGATTCCGTAAACCGCTCCCCAGAAATGAGAATCGTGACCGATGTTGTCCCGGCCTTTTTTGCTCATGTACCAGGAATAGGCCAGGTAAAGTGCACCGAAAATAAAGGAAGGAACCGGGAAAGGGATAAACATAATGTAAAGCGAACTCAGAGGGCTGATCAGAATTCCGGCGAAAACAATTGCCGAAACCGCTCCGGAGGCTCCAAGTGCATTGTAAGAAAAATCGTGTTTGTGTTTGAAATAACTGAAAAGAGTTGAAGCGGGTAAAGCGCTGAAGTATAAGAGACCCGTAACCAGACCGGCGTTTGATCCAAACAAATACGGGAAATACTGATTTTCCAAAGCCGAGCCAAAAGAGTACAGGACAAACATGTTAAACAGCAGATGGGTAAAATCTGCATGGACCAAACCGTATGAAAAAAGCCGGTACCATTGGTTGTAAGAAAAAATTTCAACCGCGTTGAACAGTAGCTTCCGAAGTAACTCCCCATTCGAAAAAGCTGCGAATGAAACCAGAGTTGTAATTCCCAGTATAGCGTAAGTGATCATATTTTTTAGTTCGTGGGATATTCTACCCTCAAATGATAGATGCTGTTTAATTTTTTCTTTAAAATCTCCTTAATCCTGTGGATGTCGCGAAAGGTAATATCTGAATCGTCAAATTGATGCAAATCAATTTGATTGGCCATGCAATTTTCCACCAGATCGCTGATGCTCTGTTCGGTATAGGTTTTCAGGCTCCTGGAAGCAGCCTCTACGGTATCGGCCATCATCAGTACGGCTGTTTCTCTTGAAAAAGGTAAAGGTCCCGAGTACCTGAAGCGTTCAGGATCAATTTTTTCATCCGGATGTTTGTGCTGATACATTCTGTAAAAATAAGCCGTACTTGTCGTGCCATGATGAGTCTGAATAAAATTTATGATCTGCCGGGGGAGTTTGTTTTTTTTTGCAAGCTCGGTTCCGCAGGCCACATGGCTGATTATGATTTTGGCGCTTTCTTCATAACTCAGCTGATCATGGGGATTGTTTCCTGCCGTTTGATTTTCGATGAAATAAGCCGGGGCGGTCATTTTTCCGATGTCGTGGTATAGGGCTCCGGTCCTTACCAGTAAAGCATCTCCGCCGATCTGAAAAATAATTTCCTCGGCAATGTTTGACACCTGGAGGGAGTGCTGGAAAGTTCCCGGAGCCTTCAGGGCCAGTTCTCTCAGCAAGGGGTTGTTGGTATCTGAAAGTTCCATGAGGGAAACATCGGAAAGAAAACCAAAGGATTTTTCAAAAATGTAAATAAGAGGATAGGCAAAAGAAGTCAGCAGTGCGCTGAATGCAAAGCAAGTTGTCGCATTGAGGCTGATGCCGGTGAAACTTCCTTCCTGCATGAGGTTGATTCCTGAATAGGCCAGCAAATAAGCGGCGAAGACCAGTGTTGCGGCAAGAAAAAACTGAGACCGGTTTCGTAAGTGAATGACACTGAAAATAGAAACCATGCCTGCCACCAGCTGTACAAAAACGAACTCAAAGCGGTTTTCTGCAATGAAGGCTATCAGTAAGGTCGTTACAATGTGGGCAAAAAGCGCCAGTCGCGTATCAAAAAAGGCCCGGATAATGATGGGAATAATACAGAATGGCAGAATGTAGAGATTTATTTTTTCATACGAAACGCTTACATTGGCAAGCGTAACCATCAGTACAATCAGGAAGAGGATAAAAAGCAGCTTGGCGTTGTCGAGGAAAATATCCTTTCTGAACAGCAACAGAAATATAGCCAGCACAAGCAGACAAAGCGAAACGACAAGGACCTGACCGATCAGAACAGCGACTATTCCTGAATTGGCACCCGATTGTTTGTCGTATTCTTTCTTGAGGGATTCCAGGGCAAGAAATTTTTCTGTATCCACGAGCTCCCCTTTAAGAATAACCGTCTGGTCTTTTACGTAGCCCCCGTGGGTAGGAGAAATGTTTTGCAAATCCTGATTGAGGTCTTTCGCTGACTCTTCTTTGTCAAAGAAAATAGTCTGGGCGATTGCATTCTCCATTATTGGTATCAGGGTGCTGTACTCCACTCCGCTGTGAAGGCTTAGTTTGGATTTGATGAAATCGTCGGCGGTTTGTACTGTAAAAAAATCGTTCAACTGGTGCTCTTCAGCAAGGTTTTCATTCAGGAGAAAAATGTCGTAGTCGGCCGGTTTGTTTTCAAAACCTTCTCCCAGCTGAATAATTCCTTTTTTGTAAAGCGAATCGATCAGTGCATTGCAAACCTGCATCATCTGGTTTTTTAAAGAAGAGGATTTTGAAGTGAGCTGTTTTTCAAGAGCAAGGTTCAATTCCTTTTTTTTCCCCGGATAAACCTGTTTGTCTGTTTTGAAGTAGTTCTTTGCAGTTGCCCGGACTTCTTCTTTTTCAGCGTTCAGTTGATCTGCACTTTTGGATATGGCAAAATCAAACGGAGCAACCAGGTCGGGATAATTCCAGGGTTTGCCTTTCAACTGATAAAAATCGTACTTAAACTTTACCTGATGGGGGAATACCAGTACAATTAATACCAAACTGACCAGAAAAGCGGTAACCTTGCGCATTCACAATTTTTTCAACGACGAAAATACATGTTTATACTTTGAACCCGAAACTTTAATAAGTAATTTCGATCCCTGAAATTTAATCCCGAATTTAATTCTGAATTTAATCCTGTTTGAAAATGAGAACTGTTTGTATTGTATCTGCTGTAAGGACTCCAATCGGAAGTTTTGGAGGTGTTTTGTCAGGGGTTTCCGCCACCAGGCTTGGAGCCGCGGCAATAAAAGCCGCCCTTTCGAAAATCAAACTGGATGCAAAAGAAGTTAACGAAGTATATATGGGAAGTGTTATGCAGGCCAACCTTGGACAGGCTCCTGCCCGTCAGGCTGCTAAATTTGCCGGCCTTCCCGATACCGTGATCTGCACGACCGTGAATAAAGTATGCGCATCGGGAATGAAATCAGTTATGCTGGCTGCACAAAGCATTCTTCTGGGAGATGCCGAAGTTGTTGTGGCAGGCGGAATGGAAAACATGAGTCAGGTTCCCTTTTATTCAGACAGCGTTCGCTGGGGGAACAAATACGGTAATGCTATTCTCACAGATGGTCTGGCCAAAGACGGGCTTACCGATGTATACCACAATTATCCGATGGGGAATGCCGCTGAACTCTGTGCATCCACATTAAAAATTACCAGGGAAGAGCAGGATGCATATGCCATTCAATCGTACAAGCGTTCACAGGCGGCCTGGGAGGAAGGCCGGTTTGCTGAAGAAGTCATAGCTGTCGAAGTTCCACAACGAAAAGGAGACTCCCTGATTATAAAAACTGACGAAGAGCATAAGAATGTAAATTTTGCAAAATTTCCCGAGTTGCGTCCGGCATTTACCAAAGACGGTACAGTAACCGCAGCCAATGCGTCTACCATGAACGACGGGGCGGCGGCGCTGGTTCTGATGAGTACAGAAAAAGCCGTTCAGCTTGGGCTGAAACCACTGGTCCTTATTAAAGCCTATGCAGACGCAGAGCAGGCTCCGGAATGGTTTACTACCACTCCCTCCAAAGCAATTCCCAAAGCGGTTGCCAAGGCGGGATTGAAACTGAGTGATATTTCCTACTTCGAAATAAACGAAGCGTTCTCTGTTGTTTCCATAGCCAACAACAAAGAACTGAATCTTGACCCTTCCCGGGTGAATGTCAACGGAGGCGCTGTTTCTCTAGGTCATCCCCTGGGTTGTTCGGGAGCCCGTATTCTGGTCACTCTGATCAATGTGTTGAAACAGAACAAAGCTAAATTAGGAGTTGCGGGAATCTGTAACGGAGGAGGTGGAGCGAGTGCAATGGTAATTGAAAGCGTTTAAATGCAAAACGCTTTCAGTAAAATGCTGGGCATTGAATTCCCGGTCATCATGGCTCCGATGTTTTTGGTGAGTACGGCAGAAATGGTAATTGCAGCCCTCGAAAACGGAATAACAGCCGCCATTCCTGCCCTGAATTACCGTACCGATCATGAACTCAGGCAGGCCATTCTTGAAATACGAAAAAAATCAGACAAAGCTTTCGGAATAAATCTTATTGTAAACAAGTCGAATTACAAATATCCGGCTGCTTTAAAAACCTGCATTGAACTGAAAGTAGATTTTATTATCACTTCCCTTGGCAACCCTAAAGATGCGATAAACCAATGCAAGGCTGCCGGAATAAAAGTTTTTTGTGATGTGGTAGATCTGACGTATGCCTTAAAAGTGGAGGCATTGGGAGCCGACGCAGTTGTCGCTGTTAATTCCCGGGCCGGAGGACATGCCGGAGCGTTGTCACCCGAAGAGTTTATACCCCTTCTCAAAAAAAATCTGAAAATTCCTGTCATTTCTGCCGGCGGCATTGCTACAGGAGGCCAGATAAAAAAAGGCCTCGAACTGGGCGCGGACGGATTTTCCATTGGCACACTGTTCATCGCATCTGATGAAGCACCTGTTTCAAAGGAATACAAAGAGGCCCTTATTCACTATAGCGCCAAAGATATTGTCCTGACCACCAAACTTTCGGGTACGGCGCTCACCGTCATCAACACCCCTGCTGTCAAGGCCATGGGCACAAGGGCCGGGTTCCCCGAACGCATGATGTTCAGATTCAAGGGACTTAGAAAATACCTCAAACTGCTCATCGCCATCCGGGGCCTGCGCCTGCTCAGGGCTTCAGCAACAGCCAACAGCTACCAGACCGTCTGGTGTGCCGGCCCGTCCATCGAGCACATTCATTCTATAAGGCCCCTAAAGGAAATTATCCAAACGCTTAGGAAGGAATACGAAGAGGCGGTTCTGGTAAGCTGAAAAAGATGATTGGCTTGCCTGTCAGTGGTAAAAAGAAAGAATTAATTTAGATCCGGTAACTAACGATAAAACATTCACTTTGCGCTATTTAGGTCAATCCATTCATGATTCAAAGTTAAATACCTTAAAATCAATACTTTGAGTGCATAATTCATTGTTTAACCAGCTCCATTTCGGCACTCCGGCTCCAAAAATTGCCCCTTTATTCCCGAATCCGCTTGTCTGTTTCAAAAAAATACCCGATATTTGCCCTCCCTTATAAAAAAAGGGAAATCTTTTTTAAACTACAAAGCCATGTCAAGAATTTGTGAAATAACAGGTAAAAAAGCGATTACAGGACATAAAGTCTCTTTTTCGAATCGTAAATCAAAACGTAAATTCAACGTTAATCTTCAGACCAAAAAAGTGTTTTTGCCTGAAGAAAATAAATGGATCAGCATACGCGTGAGCACATCTGCTCTGCGTACTATAAGCAAAAACGGTGTCAGTGCAGTTGTTAAGGAAGCGCGCGCCAAAGGATATCTGAAAAAATAAAAGCGTAAAATAATGGCAAGAAGCAGAAACAGGATACAGGTTATCATGGAGTGCACAGAGCACAAGGACAGCGGTATGCCCGGAACATCCCGGTACATTACCACCAAAAACAAGAAAAATACAACAGATCGTCTGGAGTTGAAAAAATACAACCCCATTCTGAAGAAGGTCACTCTGCATAAGGAAATCAAGTAAGATCAGCTGAATAGTAAAATAAGATCAGATCATGGCAAAGAAAGTAGTTGCAACACTGAAAAGCGGTAAAGGAAATAACTTTACCAAAGTAATTAAGATGGTGAAATCGGTTAAGACCGGTTCGTATACATTTAAGGAGGAAATTGTGCACAACGATCACATCAAGGATTTTCTGGCTTCAAAATAGTTTCCGCCACCTGATTGTTTGAAAGCTTCTTTCTCCTAAGAAAGAAGCTTTTAATTTTTACTGGGAGTAGTTTAACGCGTACTCCCCAGTTATGCCGGTTTTCCGGCGATAAGAAAGAAAAGGATATGGGCTTACTCGGGTTGTTTTCAAAAGAAAAGAAGGAAAAGCTGGAAAAGGGTCTGTTCGTTACCCGTCAGGGATTTTTTTCAAGACTCTCAAAAGCGATTATGGGCAAAGCCTTCATTGACCAGGAAGTGCTTGCCAACCTGGAGGAGGTCCTTATCAGTTCAGATGTAGGGGTAGAAACTACCCTGAAGATCATCGGCAAAATTGAGCAGCGTGTAGAGCAGCAAAAGCGCGTGGATATTGCCCAGATCAATACGATGCTCAGGGAAGAGGTGGCGGCTCTGATGACAAATTCCGATTCAGGATGGGGTGCTCCCAGGTCTGTGAAGCCCTGGGTCATTATGGTTGTAGGGGTAAACGGAGTGGGCAAAACGACCACTATCGGAAAGATGGCTTATCAGTTTAAGGCAGCCGGCAAAAAGGTGATGTTGGGTGCGGCAGATACTTTCAGGGCTGCAGCTGTCGATCAGCTGATCATCTGGTCTGAGCGGGTCGGTGTACCGATTGTTTCACAGGGGATGAATGCAGACCCTGCATCGGTTGCCTTCGATACATTAAGTTCGGCACTTACCAGGGATATTGACATTGTGATCATTGATACGGCCGGACGTCTTCACAACAAGGTAAACCTGATGAATGAGCTGGGTAAAATCAGAAAGGTTATGTCAAAGCTTATTCCTGATGCCCCGCATGAAGTCTTGCTTGTTCTGGATGGTTCGACAGGTCAAAATGCAATCGAGCAATGCAGGCAGTTTACTGCTGCTACGGATGTCAATTCACTGGCTGTTACCAAACTGGACGGTACAGCAAAAGGAGGAGTGGTCATTGGCATTTCTGACCAGTTTAAAATCCCTGTAAACTATATAGGTGTAGGCGAAAAAATGGAAGATCTTCAGCTTTTCGATAAGACTGAATTCGTTGATTCTCTTTTTAAGCAGTGAAAACCAACTGTAAGCAGTGAAAACCAAGACCGTCAGAAAAAATAAAGTGAATGTGGTGACTCTTGGTTGTTCCAAGAATATTTACGATTCAGAAGTGCTGATGGGTCAGCTCAAGGCCAATCGGATTGAAGTTGAACACGAAGGAGCAGGGGAGGATGCAGGTATTGTTATCATCAATACCTGCGGTTTTATAGAAAATGCAAAGCAGGAAAGTATAGATACCATACTTCGTTATGCGGCTGCCAAAAAAAGGGGGGAAATTGAAAAACTATACGTTACCGGATGTTTGAGTGAGCGCTACAAACCAGAGCTGGAAAAGGAAATTCCTGAAGTCAACGCTTTTTTCGGAACGAGTGACTTGCCCCGTTTGCTGAAAACACTGAAAGCAGATTACCGGAAAGAGTTGCTTGGCGAGCGCCTGCTGACGACTCCCAATCATTTCGCCTATTTTAAAATTTCAGAAGGCTGCGACCGTCCCTGTTCTTTTTGCGCCATCCCCCTGATGCGGGGAAAACACCTTTCGGTGCCTATCGAAGAACTGGTTGCACGTGCCGGGCTGCTTGCAAAGAATGGCACGAAGGAATTAATCCTCATTGCACAGGACCTGACCTATTACGGTCTCGATATTTACAGGAAAAGAAATCTTGCGGATTTGCTTGAGCAACTTGCACAGGTAAAAGGAATCGAATGGATTCGACTCCATTATGCATTTCCTTCCGGCTTTCCGATGGATGTGCTTTCTGTTATCAAAGACACTCCGACAATTTGCAAATACCTGGACATGCCCTTACAGCACATCAGTGACACTGTACTTGAGCGCATGAGAAGAGGAACCAGCAGGCAAAAAACAATTGATCTGGTTAATGCCATCCGGGATAAAGTTCCGGGTATTGCCTTGCGAACTACCCTTATCAGCGGATTTCCGGGAGAAACCGAGAAGGACCACGAGGAAATGCTCAGTTGGGTAAGAGAAACACGTTTTGACCGGCTTGGAATTTTCCCTTATTCTCATGAAGAGAATACGTATGCCGGAACGCTCAAAGACGATGTCCCGTTTAAAGTCAAACAGAAAAGGGCAGAAGCTGTAATGGAGGCTCAACAGGAAATTTCCTTTGAGTTGAACAGGGCCAAAGTAGGTTCTGATTTTAAG
>JABDFU010000027.1 GCA_013286385.1 Bacteroidota bacterium | reverse complement strand
AAAGCTAAAAGGGTCGTTTGCAATTGTATTGTTGAAAATGATTATGGTGTCCTGGAATTTCACTTTTCCGGCTGTTTCCGGTTGATTTGTTTGAATTACCGAGGAATCTGTTGCAACCCCTGAATTCGGATTATTGCTGCAGGAGATTGAAAAGAATAAAATAATTACGAAATGGATTTGAATGACCTTTTTCATTTTTATTTCTCCGGATGTTGCAATTCAACAATATGGTTTATCGCCTCCAGCATCATTTCCTCGTTATCCAGGAGTTTCTTCGGAATTTCATTATTCGGCATTGAACTGTACAGCATGATCGCTTTTAGGTACCCAGCGGTTAAATTATGATCTAATTCTTATACATGGCTTTTGCTAATACCCTAGGGTCTGAAGAATCTGGGAGGTTTGTATGTTCTTTTGCCCAGTTTTGAAATGCCGCTAGGGTTATGTCATTTTGAAGGGGGAGGAGTTTCAGGAATTCTGTAAAGGTCATACAGCTGATGGAGATTGAATTGGTTTTGGCTAATTTACTGAAATTCAGGAATACAGATGACAATCTGAATCTGGTATCGGATATCCATTTTCCAGAAATTGAATACGTTGTTTACTGTCAATCAGATTGAAATGGCTGCATGCATTGTAGGGAGCGGTATTTAAATTTTCTAAATATTTTTGCTCACCTCTCCCCACCCCCCATTAGGGGTTCGCAAGCATTGCCGTATAGGAATAAAACAAGGCATAGTTGAAGATTTCGTGTTGTCCTTAGGCGTATTCATTCAGTGCCCTTGCAATCCCATCAAAGCCGCCCACTGGACCTTTTTCGCGCCATTCTTAGCCGCAAAAAAATTAGCAAGCAGGGACAGTACTCTTGTACTGGCCCTGTTATACCGCTTCCCTTAAAGCTTTGCCGATATTGAATTATAAATTTTGACTGTCATGACAATTTTTTGATCGTTTTTGCATTAAACTAAGTATCAGAGAGGTTGAATAGTTTTTTTGTCATGACAAAATATAAAGCTATGGAGAGCCAAGAAAAAAAATCAGATCGGGTTTATTCCACCATTACCCTGAGCAAGGTTCATAAGAAGCGCCTTGAGAAGTTTTGTAAGCAGCAAAAACTGGATCAGAAGTCAGTCATCGAGTACATGGTGGATTATGCCGTCTTCCATGATCTGAACGTTCACCTTCCGCTTCCGAAGAACCGGCAGATGAATCCGGTCAGCCTTCTGGATCTGAACACCCTGAAGGAGGAACTAAAAATCGATTGGCTCAAGTTCTCCCGTAGCTTAAGCTCCTGGGAGTCTGAGCGGGATGAACTGATTAAAAGCATGGATGAGCGGTACGCTGACATGGCAAAGAAGAAGGATGATCAGTACAGGCAGATGACCAAGCAGTGGAACGATCAGGTGGTAAAAACGATGGAGCTTCAGTATGTGTTGGACAAAATTACCGGTCAGAAAAAGTAAGGAGGAATTTATCATGATCATCAAAGTTGGACGTCCGGACAAGGATGGTAAAAATGCCTATAAAAATACAGGCTCCTGCCAGGGCTATGTCACTTACCTGTGTAAGGAAGACAAAGAAAAAGACTTTGATATGGAGTTATTCTTTAACCATGAAAAGGACGATGTATCCCCGGGCGAAGTTGTAAAGGCCGTGGACCGAAACTGGAAAAGTCTGGGTAAAAATGATGCGAAATTTTACAGCGTAATTCTGGCCCCTGAAGACAAAGAACTGGACCACCTTGGAGGCGATAAGAAAAAGCTCAAGGAATACAGCCGGAAAGTGATGGAAGTGTACGCCCAAAACTTCAACAACCTTAACGGTAAAAACAAAGGTCTAAACGGGTCGGATCTGACCTACTTCTGCAAGCTGGAGGACCATAGGTATTACAAGGGTACGGACCGGGAGGTAAAACGAGGACTGGTCAAACAAGGAGAAAAGAAACCAGGAACAGGACATATGCACATACACATCATCGTAGCCCGTAAGGATCAGGAAAATCGATATAAGCTGTCTCCCCTGGTAAATGACAAAAAAGTGTTCCATATCGAAGGCTTTAAGCTAAAGTCGGGTTATGAGTTCGAAAAGATGTACAATTACCGGGGCTCGGCTAAACATCTTGAAGCGCATATGGAAAAACGGGCGGGGAACCGAAAGGAAATCGAGCAGTATGCGGATCATAAACCTGGACCAGTTAAGTACCAAATATTGGATAAGGACTACGACCTGGCTGCAGATACCCCTCAGGCTACCCCTAAACCCTACCCAAGACTGGGACGTAAGCATGCCCCACAACAGGAAAAAGACCGAAGCCAGGACCGGGGAATGGAATTAGGCCTTGGGCTGTAAAACCGAGCCCCAAAAAGACCGGCCATCAAGGAATCGGATTTTTAGGTTTTAAGGGTGTTTGCCGGGCAGGGCTTTTGAGCTAAGCAGCCGCTGTCCGAAGCCTGAAAGGCAAGTTTGGCTGCGGGGGGGCAAACACCCGTAACAAACCGCCGATTCCTTGCCAGGCCTTGATTTTTTTGCATCCTTTTTTGATCAAGCAAAAAAGGATGAGGGGGCCGTCCAGGACGGCCTAAACCTGACGGTAATAGGTTGTAACCTGGCGAAGCAATCCCCGCAACCAGAGACGCAAGTCTTTTTTTTCATTTTCAAGCCCCTGTTCAACACGGGGGCGCATGCTCACCAACCGTCTCAAACAGCCACCGGCTGTTTGCCCTCTTTCCCCCCTTGCAATGCCTTGATTTTACTGATAAAATCATACTGATAATTATACACGCTCACAAAATCAAATTCTATCCGAATGCGCGCGCGGGCGAGACGGTTCGAATAGTCAAAAAAACAAACCGCTAAAAATTTGATACTCCAATTAAAGAGAAATAAATCCGTTAAAAACAGAATTGTTGCCGGATTTTTTGGCATTGTTTTTTGCTATTAAAAAACCATGCCAAAAAAGTGGGAGGGAAGATGGTTCAAGAGCAAGTGAAACTGAATTGCCGCTGAATAAAAAAAGAGATAACGGCGGCAATTCGTTTCTCTTGCGATCTTGGTTTATGGGTAAAGGATAAACAGGGCTCGGCCTTGTTTATCTTTTACCCAAACAATGCTATGAATTGTAGTCCGGCGAAGTTTTTGTTTCAAAAACTATGACGGACTACTATACCTTTGTTGATAAGTGTTTGCTATGTTTTGTAGCAGTGAGATATTAAAAGTTTTTCACATTTTAATTTGTCCTTTGGCTTTTCGGTAAATTTATGCACACCAAAAAACTTCCTGCATGACAACTGTTCAATACTTTCTGTATGCCCGCAAATCCACTGAGTCAGAGGAAAGGCAGGCTATGTCAATTGAAGCTCAGATTGTGGAACTCGGAGAATACGCCCTTCGTGAAAATTTACACATTATAGAAACGTTTGTTGAAAGCAAGAGTGCAAAAACTCCGGGTCGTCCGGTATTCAATGAAATGGTTTCAAAAATATATGCAAGTAAAACTCCCATTGGAATTTTAGCGTGGCATCCGGATCGTTTGGCAAGAAATTCTGTTGACGGCGGACAGGTCGTTTATATGGTTGATACCAAAAAAGTTGTAGCCCTTCGGTTTCCAACGTTTTGGTTTGAGCCTACACCTCAGGGAATGTTTATGCTGCAGGTTGCATTTGGTCAATCAAAGTATTACTCTGACAATCTATCTGAAAACGTAAAAAGGGGTAACCGTCAGAAAAGAAGAAGGGGGGAACACAGCGGACATCCGCCGATTGGTTATGTTAATAATCCCAAGTTAAGAAACATTGAACCTGATCCTGAAAAGGCAAAGGTCATTCAGAAGTTGTTTCATGAGTTTTCACTTGGTGGATTGAATTTGCACAGCGGGGCAAAACAATTGGAAGATTGGGGAATCACCTGCAAAAAAGGGAACCGAATGACTCCTTACATGGTTCACCGGATTTTGACCAAAAAGGCCTATTTGGGTTTGATCGTTTTTAAAGGGGAATGTTACGAAGGGTCTTTCAAGCCCCTTATTGATAAGGAAACCTTTGACAGGGTGCAAATGAGATTAAAGAACAATGGGAAAAAACCGAGAGGAAGCAAGATTAAATTAGGGTTTCCATACCGGGGAATGTTCCATTGTGCTGAATGCGGGGGCCAGATTACAGCTCAGTTTGCTAAGGGGAACGGGGGGCACATACGTATACTACCGTTGCTCGAAACGAATGGGCCCCTGTTCCCAGCCCTATTTAAGGGATGATTTGGTGACAGACCAGCTAACCGAGAAACTCGAAAGTATAGCAATTAGCAAACTGTGGGCCGACATATTACTAGAGGAATTAGAGAAGGAAAGGGCCGGGGAGATGATAAATACAAGGTCATACCTTAAAAATCTGGAAAGTGAAATAAAGGTGGTTTCTGAAAAGATGAACAAACTGGTCGGAATTTACCTTGCAGGGGAGATCGAACAGGAAATTTACATCAAAAGGAAGAATGAACTGATGATGGAAAAGGCCAATTTGGGGATAAAGCGAGCCGACCTTGGAGGCAAGAGAAATAATTGGTTCGAACCATCAAAAGAATGGGTGAAAACCGCTGAAAATGTGGGTGTCCAGCTTGCTTGCAAGCCGGAGGAAAAAGTTTTGAGGGACCTTCTGGAAAAAGTTGGTTCGAACCGTCTCATGCGCGGGAAAAAAATAGAATTTGATTTTGTGAAACCATATGATTTTATCAGTAAATTCAAGGCATTGCAAGGGGGGAAAGAAAAAAGCCCCCGTGTTGAACAGGGGCTTGAAAATGAAAAAAAAGACTTGCGTCTCTGGTTGCGGAAAGGGTGGGATTCGAACCCACGTTACCTTTCGGTAAACACGCTTTCCAAGCGTGCGCGTTCGGCCACTCTGCCACCTTTCCTTGAGGGGGGCAAATGTAGGGTTTTTTGATCAAATATAAGGGGAGGACGACTTTTACGGATTTTTGGATTAAAGGTTTGGTTTTTGGATTTTATTTCATTACATTAGTCAGAGGGGGAAGTAAAGGAGTGTTTAGATGTGTTAACTGTCAGTTAAATTTCCTGATTTTTTGAAAAGACCTTACTCTTTCAGGCATTTTCTCTCTCTCTTTCTTTTTCTGTTTCCACAGTTTTTTGCCGTGCGTCTGTTTGCAGGTGGAGTTACGATGGCCCCGCTGGCACCCGTTTGCGATTCCTATACCGGGATTTTGCTTACGGGAGGAAGTCCGGGAGGTGGTATTTATACCGGAACAGGTGTTCAGAACGGGTATTTTTATCCTTACCTCACAGGAGGTGCCGGAACGTATTGGATCTATTACACCGTTTACGTGGGTGGGTTGCCGGAGACAGACAGCACAACGATCACTGTCAATCCTTTGCCGACTTATCCGACCAATCCAACGAGCAGCACGTTGCCTTTTGTAGGTACAGGACCTTACAATGAAAGCAATTGTCCGAACGGAACGCTTCAATACACGACTCCGGGCTGTGTAGGCACAACTGAGAATTATACGATTCCTGCTGTTGCCGGAACTACTTACAGCTGGAAGATCAGCAATGAATACGGACCGAGTTACGCACAGGGCGGAACCATTGTCGGAGCTAATAACAGCAACAGTGTGAACATCAGCTGGACGGGAGCTCCCTTGCTTAGTTTTTACGGTGGGGGACAGGGCTATTATACGCTCTTTCAGGTGACGGAGGTTAATTCCTTTGGCTGTGCGGATTCTTTTTATTTGTTTTTTCAGATCAATGCGGCTCCTGTTGCCGCCTTTACTGCTACCACAGCCTGTCTGGGTACAGCCACTCAATTTACGGACGGCTCTACCGATGCGGTGCAGTGGTTCTGGAACTTCGGTGACGGGGGCACTTCGAATGTTGAAAATCCTGCACATACGTTTACAACTGCGGGCCCCCATACAGTAAAGCTTGTGGTTCGCAGCGGATGTTATTGTGCAGATTCAATTACAGAGACGGTGAATGTATTGTCGACTCCGGCTCCGGCCATCAGCTGTCCTTCTACTTTTTGTCCGGGTTCAAATTCGAACTACTCGAGTAATCCCGGTTGCGGCAATTACACCTGGGTTGTGACGGGCGGAACGATTGTGAGCGGGCAGGGGACAGATAATATTTCGGTTGACTGGAGTACGGGCGGGCCTCAGGGAACGGTTTCTTTGCAAACGACGGGCTGTACTCCGGCTCAGTGCCCGCTTCCGACCGTAACAACGGTGCCTTTGATTCCTGCTGCTGCGACGATTACGGGAAAAACGGTTGTGTGTGCGAGTGAATCGGACAATTATACTATCCCTTCTTTTCCGGGAACAAACATAACCTGGAGCGTAGTGCCGGCTTCTGCCGGAACGATATTGACCGGACAGGGTACAAGCAATGTGCAGGTACAATGGGGAGCTGCAGGTTCGGCCGTATTGCAGGTGAACATCTCGCATGATATTTTGAGCTGTTCGAGCAATGCTACATTGAATGTGCTGATCCTGCCTTATTTTTATCTGACGGAGAGTGACTACGAGGTTTGCCTGGGAGGTTCGAATACGTTTTCTACCAATCCTAACGGAAACGTGAACTGGACGGTACCCGACGGAACAGGTACCGTTACTTCGGGTCAGGGTACAGGTTCAGCTACGATAAGCTGGTCGCGTTCGGGTTCGCACTATGTGGTTGCCAAGCCTACCGGACCGGGTACGTATTGCAACGATTCTTCGTATGCCTATGTATATGTGGATTCGATTCCTCCTCCGCCTGTTACTGGTCCGCTGTACATTTGCCCCGGAAGCGAACAGGAATATACGGCTAACGGGCCTACGTACTACACTTCCTACAGTTTTTCTGCTACGAACGGTACCGTGAGCAGCGTGAGCGGAAATAATGTATGGATCACCTGGGGGGCCAGCGGCCCGTATTCGATTTCGGTGGTTGAGAATGACGGGTATGATCCGTATTGTTCTTCGGCTCCGGAGACCATTGCGGTGTATGATATTACCAAGACGTCGCCGCCTATCAGCGGCGCGGATTCGGCCTGCGTGAACGGAACGTATTTTTATTCGGTTCCTTATCTGTACGGAGCCTCGTATGGGTGGTCGGTGAGTCCTCCGCAAAACGGGAGCATTATATACGGGCAGGGTTCGAGTTCGATCGGAATTCAGTACACGACTTCGGGTCCTTTGACGATTACCTGCAATACCTATTTCTGTACGAATCCGATTGTGTCTACATTTAATGTCTATGTCAATCCTTCTCCGGTTCCGGCCATTTCTTCTGCCGGGTACATTTGTCCTTCCAATGGCAGTGTAACGCTCTCGACGGTTCCGGGAGAAAAGGCTTATAACTGGACTCTGGGCGGGGCTACTGTAGGAACGGGGACTACCGACGTGGTGACGGCAGCAGGCTATTATGTTTTGTATGTTACCGCTCCGGATGGCTGCGTTGGAAAGCAGAAAATTGATGTGCCCATGCAGCAGGCACCGCTGTCGGTCATTTCTTCTCCGGATCCTTATTTCTATTGTACAGGGTTGGATGGCGCTGTAAATACGGCGTTGAGTGCTTTGCAGAGTTCAAGCAGCGGAACCTATCAGTGGTACCGGGAAGGTGTTGCCATAGGGACGAATTCACCCTCGTATACGGCAACGGATACGGGGACGTATTATCTGGTGGTGACGAATTCGTTTGGGTGTATTACGACTTCGAATTTATTTCCCATTACTGCGGGCCCCTGCGGGCCCGGGGGGGGTGGGGGGGGTGGCCCGCCCGCTACTGGTAGCGGCGGCAGTACTTCTACTGCCGCAGGGGCTGGTGCCGGTGCCGGTGCCAGTGATGATATCACGTTCAAGCGTTCGGGACAGGAGGGTCTGAAGACCGGGAATGACAAGGGTGGTGAGGAAGCTATCCTGAACAACCTGGGATCCGGGGCAGGTGCCGATCCGACTCCGCAAGCTTTACAAATAATCTGCACGCGGGATATTTTATTCTCCAATACGTCCCCAAGTCCGACTAACGCCTGGTGGTGGGATTTCGGGGATTTTACGACTCCTTCGACACTGGAGGATCCTACGCATTTGTATACCTATCCCGGATTTTATTATGTGGAGTTCTGGGCTCAGTTTACCGGCGGGGCCGGATCGATGATGCAGTATCTTCCGATTGAAATCCCCTACAAGGCCAAGTTTACGTATACGACGGGTTGCATGAGCGCACAGTTCAGTGATGAGTCGATGTTTGCACTGGGTTATCCGATTACCAGTTGGTCCTGGAGTTTCGGAGACGGAGGTACTTCAACTTTAGAGAATCCCAGCCATACGTATGCTGCTCCGGGAACCTATACGGTGACATTAACGATTGCCGGCGGGGTTTGCAGCCGGTACACGACCCAGACGGTGGTGATTCCTCCAAAGCCGCAGGCTGCGTTCAGCGCACCTGCTGCCTGCCTGACCTTTCCGACGACGTTTACTGATTCTTCAACCGGAACGGGTTTGTACACCTGGCTTTGGAACTTCGGGGACGGTTATATATCTAATAACGAAAGCACTGTACATACGTATGGTGCTGCCGGAACTTATACCGTAACACTTATTGTGACAGATATTACCGGCTGCAGTGATACGATTATGCATCCGGTTGTTGTTTCATCCCCGACAGGAGCAGGTTCTATAACAGCAAATGGTCCGACCACTTTTTGCCAGGGCAGTGATGTGCTGCTGACGGCCAGCGCTGCGGCTACTTACCAATGGTCGACAGGGGCGAACACGCAGTATATCCTGGTGGACGAGCCGGGGCAGTATAGCTGTACCGTTACGTATGCGACAGGGTGTATTACCCAGATTCCTCAGGTGACAGTGAATGTAAACGGTACACCCTATGGTGGTGTATATGCTACAGAGACGAATCAGATTTGTGCGGGTACAACGGATTATCTGTACGCTTCTTACAGTACGGATTATTCGTATCAGTGGTACGACAATGGTGCTGCTGTGAGTGGAGCAAATACCTATAATTTTACGACTACCACAACAGGTACCTATTACTGCGTAGTTACAGATCTCTCTACCGGTTGCAGCACGACTTCAACCAATTTAAATCTGAATAACATGCCACCTTCTCCCATTGCACCTTCGATTACAGGCCCTTCTTCGGTTTGCCAGGGAGCAATGGCTGTGCTCAATGCAATGGCTTCGGGGGGTACGGGTACCCTCAGTTATTACTGGTCGAACGGAGTGCCGGGGCAAACGGATGCAGTGAATTATACGGGTACGTTTTACCTGACGGTTACGGATGCGAATGGCTGTACGAGCAGTAATTATTATTCGGTTACGGTTAATCCGCTGCCTGATCTGTATGGATTTCCGGTTGGATGTTATCAGATGTGTTACAAGGATACCTTGCAGGTTGAGGGAGCTGGTATTTCCTCCTTTCAATGGCTGTTTAACGGTGTGCCCATACCGCCTCCTGCCGGAACGCAGCAGAATATGATTGTGAAGAAAAGTGGTACATATAGTCTTATCGGCATCAGTTCAGCCGGATGTATAGACACATCCGGCAACGTGGATATTACGACAAAGCCCCTTCCGCAGGACAGCGTGGGACCCAATGCTACGATCTGCCAGACCGGAGGAGAAGTGGATTCGCTGTGGGCCTTTACCAATGCTCCGACGTATAGCTGGACTCCGGCCGCAGGGCTTAGCAGTGCGACTGTACTGAATCCTGTTGCAGCTCCTGTATCCACGACCAGTTATGTGTTGTATACGTTGGGTGCGAATGGTTGTAAAAATTATGATACGGTGACAGTTACGGTGAGTTGTACGAATCCGCAGGTGAGTGTGAAGGGGGCGAGTGTTTGTACGGGAGGCTGTGCCACGCTGACAGGGACTAATCCCGGCGGGGGAACGGCTCCGTATACGTATAGCTGGAGCAGCGGCCAGACGGGGATAGGGCCCATAAGTGTTTGTCCGCTTTTGACTGCAACCTTTTCTGTTACCATTACGGATCATGAGGGAAATACGGGTGTGGATTCGGCTATTGTTACGGTTACCAGTGGCGTTACGGCGCTGAAAACACTCGTTACTCCAACCAAATGTGTGGGTACCGTGAACGGAAGTTTTCTGGTGACTCCCAGCGGGGCGGCGACGCCATTTACGTATTCCTGGTCGGCGGGGATAACGGGTGGTACGACTTCGGGTTCGGGTTATACGGTTTCGGGATTGGCTGCGGGAAATTATTCGGTGACAGTGACGGATGCGAATGGTTGCAGCAAGGATACGGTGCTGACGATGATAAGTCCCCAACCGGTCGTTCCTGCAGTGACAACTTCGCCTTCACTTTGCGGAAAGAATACCGGTTCGGTTACGGCTTCAGCGACCGGTGGAACGGGTGCATATACGTATTACTGGGGCACCGGAATTTCGGGTTCGACCACGCAGCAGACAGGTTTGACGTCGAAGGATTCGACTTTGGTGGCCGGAAGTTATACGGTGACTGTCAGCGATGTGAACGGATGTACGGCTACTTCCTCTGCCCTGGTGACCAATACAGGTGGAGCGATACTTAGCGCCGGTACTATTGCGGATGTGACTTGCAACGGGGGCAACAACGGGACTGCTTTGGTGAATGCGGCGGGAGGAACACCCAATTACACATACAGCTGGAGTAATGGCAGTTCTTCAGTGACCAGCGCGTTGAGCAGTTCGGCAGCCGGTTTATCGGCTATTGCGTATACAGTAACAATCACGGATGCGAATTTGTGCATCAGCGTGACTACGGTTACGCTTACTCAGCCGGGTATTATTGTGCCAGTTGTTAAGGGCACCTCAAGCACCTGTAATCAGAGCAATGGCAGCATTGCTGTGAGTGCTTCGGGCGGAACGGGTTTGTTTACCTACAGCTGGAGTAGCGGAGCAAGTTCGGTTACGGGGTATGCGGCGGGTTCAGTGTATCAATTGTCGGGATTGTCGGCCAGTACGTATACGGTGACTATTACGGATGGAAATGGCTGCGTTCATGATACGGTTTACCAGCTGGATAACAGCAGCGGACCTAAGGTGGCACTGGGTGCTCCTGTAAATCCTTTGTGCTTTGGTTCGCTTACCGGATCGGCCAGCGTTAGTGCATCGGGCGGCAACGGGGCTTTGGCGTACAGCTGGAGTACGGGTTTGTCGGGAGTTACGGCTGCATCGGGATTCACCTCGCAGTTAACAGGTTTGGGGGCAGGATCGTATACGGTTACGGTTTCGGATGCCAGCGGTTGTACATTGGTAAATACGATTACTATTACACAGCCCGCTGTGCTGAGCGTTACTGCAACTACGGAGCCTATACTCTGTAATGGTATCTGCAGCGGACAGGCGGCCGTCATACCGGCCGGGGGGACGGGTGCGTATACGATGAACTGGAGCAATTCGGGAGTTGGACTTAGTCAGCAAAAACTTTGTGCCGGAATGTATTCGGTGACGATTACCGATGTGAACAAGTGCACGAAGGATACCTCATTTACGTTGAATCAGCCTCCGGCGCTAGGGCTGGCGCTTCAAAATGTGGTTTCTGACCTTTGTTTTGGAAATTGCCTGGGCAGTGCGGATGTGATAGCAACGGGAGGAACGGCTCCTTATGTGTTTGCATGGAGCAATGCGGCTACGGGTCAGACGGCAAGCAATCTGTGTGAAGGAACTTATTCGGTGACAGTTACCGATAATAATTCCTGCGGGCTATCGACGGTCGCGAAGATTACCCAGCCGGCGCAATTGGTTGTTCCGGCCATAGGGCCGCTCTCGGTTTGCATTGGACAGACTTCGACACTGAGTGTGAATCCGACAGGTGGGACACCGGCCTATGCGTATGTGTGGGCTCCGGGTGGACAGACCGGATCAAGTATAACTGTAAATGAAACGGCCACAAGCGTTTATACGGTTACGGTTACGGATGCGAATGATTGCCCTTCGGTGATACAGGCCATTACCCTGAACCTGGATAGTTCACTGACCGCAACAACGGTATCGGTGCAACCTGTTTGCCCGGGTACCAATGTGAAGATTACGGCGGTAGGCAGCGGAGGTGATGACAGGTACAGTTATACCTGGCTGACGCATCCGGAACAGTTTACGTCCAGCATTACCGTATTGGTGAAAGCAAATGGTATGGATACTTTGATTGTGAATGATGGTTGCGGGTCTCCTGCGGATACCGTCTTAGTGCCTTTGACGGTGAGCCCTGTGCCTCAGGTTAATTTTTCGGCGAGTGATACGGCCGGTTGCCCTGTTTTGTGTTCGGATTTTACGGACATGAGTACCATGGCAGGGGGGACACTTACCAATTGGATGTGGACTTTCGGAAACGGAACAACTTCTACCCGGCAGAATCCTTCGAATGTTTGTTTTGACAAGTCGGGGAGATACACAATAATAGTGAAGGTTACCGGGGACGACAACTGTTCTGCAAGTGATACGGTACAGCGAATGATCGATGTGTATCCCCTGCCTCATGCGGCGTTTACGACCAACCCGGTGATTGTAACGGTGGTGAATCCGGTTGTAAATTTTGTGGACCAGAGTACCGGGGCCAGCAGCTGGCTTTGGGATTTCGGTGATGTTTCGGGAAATGCTAACAGCAGCACACTGGAGAATCCGGTTCACACGTATAGTGACATTATTGAAACGTATTGCATTTTGCTGACAGTGGAGAATGCGCAAGGCTGTATCGATACGGTTTCGCATTGTTTGCTGATTGGCCCTGATTTTGAGTTTTATGTTCCGAATGCTTTCACTCCGAACGGCGATGGACGTAACGATTCGTTTAACGGAAACGGAATCGGGGTTGCGCAGTATGATATGCAGATTTTTGACCGCTGGGGATTGATGATTTTTGAAACGACCAGCTTAAGCAATGGTTGGAACGGATGCTACGGAGCCAGCAAAGCGGTATGCCAGCAGGATGTGTATGTGTATAAGATTGCGCTGACGGATGTGTTTTCTCAGCAGCATAGTTATGTGGGGACGGTGACCTTGCTCAGGTGAGGCGCAGAGGTTTCTTCAGCCGGTGGAGCAAAAAGAGGCCGCCCGTAATTAAAAGGGCGGCTGGTACAACCCAGGTCAGACTTACTTTGTCGTCGGTAATGCTGATCTGTTCGGCTGATTTGGGAATGATTCGGGTATTGAGCAGGTAGGTCATGACCAGGACCAGGGCGTTGTTGAGGAAGTGGATAATGATGCTGGTCCAGAGGGAGCCGCTCCAGGTGAAGCAGTATCCGAGCAGGGCGCCGAGCATTACGCGCGGAATAAATCCGTAGAACTGAAGGTGGAACGCGCTGAAGAGTATGGCTGTGATCCAGACAGCCAGATGGGTGTTTTTTGTGAGTCTGAGCAGGCTTTGCTGGAGCAGCCCGCGGAAAAAGATTTCTTCACTCAGGGCGGCCATGAAGGCAATCACAAAGAGGTTACCGGCGAGATTGGCGAGCCCGGGCTGATTCATCAGGGCGTCTTCTACCGTCTGGGCTTTGTTTTCACTGAATTGCATCCATTTTTCAAGCGTTGACCAGGAGGCCGGAAGGTGTATGGCTTTGTTGATTTCTTCGAGCCAGGCAATGACGGGGAGTGCAAGGATTATGCAAACGGAGCTGAGCAGCACAAAGCGAAAGGAAGGCGTTTTGTGAATGAGAAAATAGCTGAGTTTCTGTTCGCTGAAGAGCATCGCGATGAGAAGGGCCGGGAAAATGAATACCGCCAGCACGCCCAGGGCTTGCTTTATTTTAAAGGAAAAGAGAAATTGTTCGTCGGTATTGGCCGTCTGCAGGTCTATTGCGGAGGCGATTACGGACAGGCTGAAGAGGAAAAGAAACCAGAGCAGTACAACAAGGAAGAATGCAGGGGGGCGAAGGGCTTTGAACATTAGATTTTGTATTTTTGTGTCAGCTGATTACGATTCCTTAAAGTTAAAAAGTTAATGAACAGGTTGTGGTGAAAATCGGAAAAATAGAGTTGGGAGAGTTTCCATTGCTGCTTGCGCCGATGGAGGATGTGAGTGATCCTCCGTTCAGGTTTGTGTGCAAGAAGTATGGGGCGGATCTGATGTATACGGAGTTTATTTCTTCGGAGGGGCTGATTCGGAGTGCGGCCAAAAGCATGCACAAACTGGATATTTTTGAATATGAGCGCCCGATCGGGATTCAGTTGTTCGGGAGTTCGATTGATTCGATGCGGGAGGCGGGTATGATTGCTGACCGGGCGGAGCCAGATCTGATTGATATCAATTATGGTTGTCCGGTTAAGGCGGTGGCCTGTAAAGGAGCCGGAGCGGCTTTGCTTCAGGATATCCCCAAGATGGTGGAAATGACTTCTGAGATTGTGAAGATTGCGACACGTCCGGTCACGGTAAAAACAAGACTGGGCTGGGACGATACTACGAAAAATATTGTGGAGGTAGCCGAGCGTTTGCAGGATATCGGGATTGCTGCGCTCTCGGTGCATGGACGGACGCGTAAGCAAATGTATAAGGGGGAGGCGGATTGGACTCTGATTGCGGCGATTAAGAATAATCCGCGAATGAAGATTCCTGTTTTCGGAAACGGGGATGCCGATTCACCGGAAAAGGTGAAGCGGCTGAAGGAGCAGTTCGGTGTGGACGGGGTTATGATCGGTCGAGCCAGTGTGGGTTATCCCTGGATTTTCAATGAGGTGAAACATTATTTACGTACCGGTGAGTTGCTGGCCCCTCCTACGGTGGAGGACCGCGTTGAGGTTTGCCGGACGCATCTGCAGAAGTCGATCGAATGGAAGGGGGAGAAGCTGGGTGTGATTGAGATGCGCAGGCATTATTCGAATTACTTCAAGGGGCTGGATCATTTCAAGGAGTTTCGCTGGAAGCTGGTAACGCTGTATGAGGCGGCGGAGATTTTCGGGGTGCTGGATGAGATCTCGGCACACTATGCCGGGGAGGTTACGTCTATTTAACAACCGCAAAGGACCCGCAGGTGAGTAATTCGCCGGATCTGCTCTGGATGTTGTAATGGTACATTCCGCCGGCCATCTGGGAAATTTGCAGGCTGATGAAACTCAGACCCGCTATGTTTTGCTTCCGGATCAGCTGGCCGGTTGAATTGTAAACACTCAGGATTTCAGCTGACCGGGCGTTTTCAAAGGCGAAGTTGATGTTCGGGTTTACAGCGGTGTTTGAAGGGTTGGGGTAAACTTTTACGTTTGCTTTGGGAGCGTTGAAGTTGCCCACAGAGGTAAGCGTCGGGCCCGCATAGGAGGCCCTGCCGATGTTGCCGCTGCCGCAGCTGAGGTTCATTACGGGACCCTGGAAACTTGCATTGTACCAGGAATAGGTAATGGTGGTGTCTGTGTTTCTGTTTATAAATACCAGGCCGTAAAATTCACTGTCGGTTTCAATTTGGTATAATTTGACCCTCAGGCAGGATCCCATGTTTCCGGCAGGCGTTGTCAGGTTACCCCAGGCATCCGGTGTAAAGGTTTCGGAAACAGTTGAAGTTATAGAGGCAGGGCCGATATAGGTGGCGTAACGGTATTTGTTGAGGACTTCCGAACTGTCGTAGCTGAAAGGTATGGGGAATTCCATGCAAGCCGGTGTATAGGCTATTTTGTTATGGGGCGCAAATAAAGCAGAGCCCAGGTAAAGGCCCTCCAGAAAGAATCCGTTGGTGGAGGACTTGTAATAAGATGCTGCGGAATCAGTTGTATTGTAAATGACCAGGTCACTGGAGATCCATCCGGTTCGGTACGCTGTGGGGATGCGCGGGTTGGTCAGCGAATCAAACTGTTCGATTGTGGTATCCTGGTAGGCCGGGTTAAAATAGCCGGTAGCATAGTTCCAGGTCTGATTGGCCCCTGGAGCAGAGGCTGTGTCAAGGGTAACCGTGTCGCTGATTTGAGTGATGGTGGTTCCTGCGGTTGGAAAGTTTTCTGAGGTAAGGGTGATCTGGGCCTTTCCTGAATAGGTAAGTGCAGTCAGGGTAAAAGCGAAGAATAAGCTTTTGCCTGCGCCAATGCCTGCGGCAGGCAGGGTAAGCGGGATTTTTGAGAAGGAATGAATTTTCATCAGGCTATCTGGTTAGAACTGAAATACCGGCGCGTAAAAAGGCGCACCGGGTACCAGGCTGCGAGCAGTCCGATAAGCAAAACTACGCAAAATACAAGCAGGTAATCCTGGGGAATCATTTTTATAGGGTAGGCTGAAATCACAAAGGAGTCGTTGAATTTGATCCAGGCAAAATGTTGCTGACCCAGACAAACAGCAGTTGCAAGCAGTAAGCCGCCTGCCAGACCTATCAGGGTTATAAGTGTTCCTTCGATCAGGAATATTTTACGGATCAGTACCAGGTCAGCTCCCATATCCCATAGTATACGGATGTCTTTTTTCTTTTCAATTATCAGCATCGTGAGGGAACCGATGACATTGAAAGTGGCTACGGTCAGGATAAAAATAAGGACAATGAATACCCAGAGTTTTTCTGATTTCATGGTTTTGAACAGCAGTTCATTTTGCTCGTATTTGGTTTTTACTGTGAATTGATTGCCCACGATGGCTTTGATTTTTTTTTTGAGCTTGTCGGCATCGGCTCCGGGGTTGAGGCCCAGTTCGGCTGCGGTTATTTCGTTTTTGTAGTCGAGCAGTTCATGGGCGAAGTCGAGGGAGACCAGCAGGTAACGGTAATCGAAGTCGTCGGTGATGGAGAAAGTGCCTGAAACGTAGGCCTTTTTTTCGTAAAATACATTTTCGGGATTGATGGAAGTGGACAGGCCCCTGCGCGGAGCATAGATGCTTAAAGGAGTAAAGCGGTCATTTATACCTGCGTTGAGCTGGTAACTGATTCCTTTGCCAAGCACGGCCATGTATTGGGGGCCGTCTTTGAGCGAGAAATTTCCTTCCTGCACCAGGGTGTCGATGCGGGACATTTGGGCATAGTTGTCGCTCAGGGCACGGAGAGTTGCAATGCAATGCTGGTCGTTGAACTTGAGTAATACGCTTTCTTCGAGTACTTCCGTATAGTAGTGTACGCCTTCGAGTTTTTTGATCTGTTGTTTTTGCTGATCATCAAGGGTGAATATTTTTCCTTCGTTGAGGCTGATCTGGAGGTCTGAATTGAAAGAGTTGTACAGGGTTTTTACAAGTTCAGCAAGTCCGTTGAACGCTGAAAGGATAGTGATCAGGGCCGAGGTGCCGATGATGATTCCCACAATGGAAACTGCGGAAATGATGTTGATGGCATTCTGGGATTTTTTGGAAACCAGGTAGCGTTTGGCAATATAATAGGAGAGGTTCACTTGAGATAAAGCCTTCCCAGGTGGCGTTGGTCGGAGGCCAGAATCCTTCGTTTCAAAGGCTGGCCGATTTCTATTTTGTATTCCTTTACGGGTTTGTCGCTCAAATCAGCAAGCGTAATGGCGCTAAGGGAGCTTACTGCAGGATCTTTGTCGTCGAGAACGAAAAAGTAACCGGCATAGAGGAGGAGGTTATTGAAACGAAAGATGCCTTTGTCATCTGTTGCGGAAGTTTGAAGAATTTTCCCTGCATCATCCATTAGAACTACCTTCAGATCCTTAACCGGATTGTTGTTTTCTCCGCCCAGAAATTTTCCGAACAGATCCATCTTCAGGTCGCTTTCTTCGACCTCCATATTGTTCATCATCTCTTTGTCTGAGGAAAGCAGCTGAAATCTGAATTTGCCGAATCCGTCCGCTGTTCCGGAGGCGATATCGACCCCGTTACGGTCTTTCACAAAGATTTTCATGTTGGCCAATTCGGATATGGTTCCTTCGGACCGAATAGCAAAGTTTTTATCCGGGGGAAGTTTGGAAAAAACAAACTTACCGGCTTCGTTGGATTCGACTGTTTCATAGATCTGTCCTGTCGTGGCATTAACCAGGCTGATGCGGATGTTTGGAAGGGCCTGATTTTTATCATTAATCATTTCTTCGAGTGTTCCGGCAATGAGCAGGTCGTTGTCCTCGACCTGCAATTCAGAGAGGGTCATGTGATCGCTGGAGAGCAACTGGAATTTAAATCCTCCTTTGTCGTCTGAATTGGTTGTCATCAGCGATTTGCCATATTTGCTGAAGAGGGTAATTTTCTGACCGTAAAGAGAAGAAGAGTCGTTGTCGTCAAGGCTGAGGAAATAGTTTTTGTCGGCCGCGAGCTTAGAAAACATGAATTTGCCGAATTTGTCTGTGCCGGAAGTTTCAACCGTGCTGCCTTTTTCATCTTTGAGCAGAACTTTCATATTCTGAATGGCTTTTGTAGGGGGATTTCCTGCCAGGAGTTTTCCTCCTATGGTCAGGAAATGGGTATTCGCATTGGCCTTTTCGTTTTTGGCCTTTTCGGCAATCTGCATCTGAGCCTGTTTTTTTGCCGCTATGTATTCTTTAAACATGCCTTTGGTGAAATCGTTCAGGTATTTGGGGTCGTCTACGAATTTTTTTCCTCCGTCGTATTTGAATTTGGTAAAGGGGAACTTGAATTTAAGACTGTCGATTTCGCTATTGTCTCTGTCAATCAGAACAAAGTCGACGGCTATAGTGGGATTGAAATTTTGTTTGGTCTCCGGAATTTTTGCATCGATGGTAAAGCACATGTCAATGTATCCGTCGTTTCCTTCCAGTGCAATTTTGTAATTGAAACCAAAATCAAGCTGAAACTCAAATTTTCCTTTTTTATTTGTGGCATATTCGTCAGTCTTATCGGCTCCCTTGTAGACATTGATGTGCACGTCAGCCACTGCAGTTTTTTTTCCTTTTTTGTCGGTGTGAGTCGTATAGCCTTCTATTTTTATTTTGTTCTGACTCACTGCCCTCGACAACTGAAGGACTAACAAAATCGTGAGGGACAGTGTAAAGAGCAGGCGTGTCGGGGGGTACATATTTTATTTTTTAGTAAAGCTGATTTTAAATTCGAGGCGGCGGTTCTGGGCCTGTTCTTCCTCCGTACAGGGGACACCGTCGGCACATTTGTTGAGCAGTCTTGTTTCGCCGTATCCGATGCCGGTCAGGCGTTTTCTGCTGATCCCCTTGCTAACCAGGTAATCTACTGCGGCGTTCGCGCGTTTTTGGGAAAGTTCAAGGTTGTATTCGGCTGAACCCTGGGAGTCGGTGTGGGAGCTGATTTCGATGTGAATGGCAGCATCTTTTTTCATTACCTGAACCACCTTGTCCAGAATGACCATTCCCTGGGGAGTGATGCGGTCATCGTTTATATCAAAGTAAACTTTTTCAGGAATCGTGATTTCTTCCTTGTTGTCGGATAAACTTATCCAGGGGTCTTTCACGTAAACTTTCGAGATCTGCTGAAGTTCTCCCGGAAGCAGAGGGAATTTTACGGAGTTGACCAGCTTGCCGGATTTGTATTCGTTGATAACGATTCCTCTGGGGGTAGTGACAATGACACGTTGAATTCCGTCAGAACCCAGAGCAAGGGAGTATTCATGCGAGTAGGGTACTTTGGAGAATTTGAAATTTCCGGCCGGATCGGTAGTGACGGTTTGAACAACCTTGTCGTTTTTATCGACAAGGTCGACTTTGGTATTGGATAAGGCCCTGTCCGGAGTATTTTTAAAGAGTTTTCCGTTCAGGTCAAGTTCAAGTTTGCTGTCTTCGACTTCCATTGTTTTGAATTTGATTTCGTCTTGCTTGAGAAACTGGAAATTAAATTTGCCGTTGTTATCGCAAACGGTTGAGCTGATTTCTTTGCCGCTCTGGTCGGTAACAATGACTTTAATATTTCTAAGGTCGGGATTGTTTTCTGCCAGTTGAATCATGAAGGTCTGGTTAATGGGAACTTTTGTGAATACGAAGGTTCCGAATTCGTTGGTGATCATGGCTTCAATGACATTACCTGAGGCATCGCTGAGCTGAACTTTGGTGTTGGCAATGGGGCGGTTTTCGTTGTTTATCAGGGCGAGCAGGTTTCCCGAAATGATGTAGGTGCAGTCTTCGGAGGATAGCAGGTCGATGGATCGTTTGTCGGTGGTCAGCAAATGGAAAATCCAGGTGCCGTCAGGTTTCCCCGTACGCACTTCGATGTCTTCTTTGTTGACCAGGTTTATGGTTTGTCCTGAAAAAACACCCAGATCGGTGGCCTCCACCTTTATGATGTAACCCTGATCAAGAATTATGTTTTCGAATACAAATCTACCTGCACTATTGCTTATGGAGGTTTGACTGGGTTCTCCTTTGTCACCGAGAATGGTAACCTTTACATTTTTTATGGGGGTGTAGGGTGCTGTTTCCCCTGCCATGAGCTTGCCGATAAGGTATTTCAGTTTTTTGGCAGGTGGCGTTGCCGGATTCGGGATTTTACCGCTTTCAATATTTTCCCTGAGTTGCTGCTTGTAATCGAGGTATTCCTGGGTTTTTCCTTCAAGAAATTCACTGTAGTGCCGTTGATCCTGGACTATTTTTTTGTGCCCTTCGTCGTAGGCATAACGATCAAAGGTAAACCGGTATTTGACGGTGTCGATATTGGTTGTTTTTAAGTCTATGCAGGGAATTTCGCTCATCTCGATGGTTTGGGCTACGGTATACATGTTCCTGGGGATGCGTGCGTCAATGGTAGAGAACATGCTGACGCACTGGGGATGATGGAAAACGAGTTTGTAAAAATGGCCATAAGCCAGGTGGGTATTGAAGCTTCCGGACCTTACATCGGAGGTGAGGTCACGAAGGAATGCGGAGTCGCAGTAAATACTGATAGTGGCTTTGGTCAGTTTTGTTTTTTGAGGGCGGGTCGAATTGGCCTGAAGCAATTCTTTAACGGTGCTGCCTGTCAGCGAAAATCCTACACCAGTGTTTTGGGCGGATAGTTTTGGAGAGTTGAATCCGGCTGAAAAGAGTAGTAGAATAAAAAGGCTGAGGTAATTTTTTAGACCCATAGTATGTATTTGCCGGGTGTTTGATTCAAGCCACCAAGTTACGCAAATTTCTTATTTTAGCGGCTTGAAAATTTCGCCCACCAAGGACATTTTGCTTAGGGCTTTTGAACTGATGTGCAGGGCAAAGGCTATGACGGATTTGTACGAACTGAACCGTGAGCATACTTCGAAATATGTGCATGCCACTTCACGAGGGCACGAGGCGATTCAGATAGCAATGGGCCTTCAACTTAAAGCTCAGGACTATCTTTCGGCTTATTACAGGGATGATAGTTTACTATTGGCCATCGGGATGAGCCCGTTTGAACTGATGCTTCAACTGATGGCTAAACGGGATGATCCGTTTTCAGGGGGCCGGACGTATTATGCGCATCCCAGCCTGAGGAAAGAGGGCATGCCGAAAATTCCACACCAGAGTTCGGCTACCGGCATGCAGGCGATTCCTACAACCGGTGTTGCTATGGGTATCTGGTACAGGGAAAAACTTGAAATGCCTGAGTACAGTGGAGATGACAAGGCGCTCGTTGTTTGTTCGCTGGGAGATGCTTCAATAACTGAAGGTGAGGTTGCAGAAGCTTTTCAAATGGCGGTACTGAAGAAACTTCCGATACTTTACCTGGTACAGGATAATGAGTGGGATATTTCGGCGCATTCGAGTGAGTTTCGCACAATGGATGCCACGGATTATGCCCGCGGATTCAAGGGACTTGAGACCAGAACTATTGATGGCACTGATTTTATAACCTGTTACGAGACATTGAGCGACGTGCTTGATTTGATTCGCAAGGAAAGAAGGCCTTTTTTGGTTCATGCCCGGGTACCGCTTTTGAATCACCATACTTCCGGCGTTCGTAAGGAATGGTACAGAGATGATCTGGAACAGCAGGCCAGGCGGGATCCTTTTCCGAAGCTAAGGAACCGTTTGTTGGTTGCGGGTGCGGATGGAAGGGAGCTGGATGCGATTGAGGCTGCTGCTGTGAAGCTTGTAGCAGAGGACTACGCGCTTGCGTTGAAAGCTGAAGACCCGCGTCCGGAGGATTTATTCACCCATGTGTTTGCCCCGACCCCGGTTACTGAAGAGCGGGGGGAGCGAGCCCCTAAGGGCAAGCAGGCCACGGTTATGGTTGATTCGGCTTTGTTTGCCATTCGTGAACTGATGAGCAAGCACAAGGAGTGTATGCTTTACGGTCAGGATGTGGGACGAAGGCTGGGCGGAGTTTTTCGCGAAGCAGCAACACTTGCTCAGCAATTCGGGGATGAGCGCGTTTTCAATACACCTATTCAGGAGGCTTTTATAGTGGGGAGCACCGTAGGAATGAGCGCTACAGGATTGAAACCTATTGTTGAGGTGCAGTTTGCGGATTATATCTGGCCCGGACTAAACCAGCTTTTTACTGAAGTGGCACGTTCGAATTATTTGTCGAACGGCAAATGGCCGGTGAGCATGATATTGCGCGTGCCTATTGGCGCTTACGGAAGCGGAGGCCCCTATCACTCTTCCAGCGTGGAAAGTGTGGTTTGCAACATAAAAGGTTTAAAGGTTGCCTATCCGTCTACAGGGGCTGATTTAAAAGGGCTTATGAAGGCTGCGTATTATGATCCGAATCCGGTGGTGATTTTTGAACATAAAGGCCTTTATTGGAGCAAGATCAAGGGTACCGAAGATGCGAAGACTATTGAGCCGGATGAAGAGTATGTGATACCGTTTGGGAAAGGGAGGTTGGTTTTGGAGAGTAGAGGTGAAGCGGCTTCAGCCGTTTCGATCATTACTTACGGCATGGGTGTGTATTGGGCTTGGGCAGCAGCCAAGGCTTTTGAGGGCCGGGTGGAGATCATTGATTTACGTACGCTTAATCCTCTTGATGAGGAGCTGATTTTTGCTTCGGTGCGCAAAAATAACCGTTGCATTGCATTGACCGAGGAGACCCTCTCGAATAGTTTTGTCCAGGCGCTGGCAGGAAAAATTTCGGAAGTCTGTTTTGATGCGTTGGATGCTCCTGTGCGGGCTATGGGAGCTGAGAATTTACCTGCTATACCGCTGAATTCGGTTTTGGAGGCCAGGATGTTGCCCAGTGCGGAGAAGGTTGCTTCCCTGATAAGGGAAGTATTGGACTACTAGGGTATTTACTTCCGTTTTTCCTCGACCAGGCTGATGAGCTCTTTGTTGCCGCCTTCTTTGGCGGCAGAGAGGACCGTATTGCCATGGCCATCGTTGGCGTTGATGTCGGCTCCGTTTTCGAGCAGGAAGAGAAAGATGTCTTTGTTGCCTTTTGTTGCCGCATACATCAGAGCGCTGGTGCTGAAGCCGTCTTTCCAATTGACATCTGCTTTGTGCCTGACCAGAAGTTTTACCACATCGAGGTTTTCTTTGTTGACGGCCGTGATGAGCAGGTTGGTTTTCATCCAGGGGCCCGTTGCTTTTACGTAATTCGGGTCGGCTTTCTGATCGAGCAGGCTTTTTACCAGTTCGACCTGGCTTTTGCGTACGGCCTGAAAGAGTTGGTCACCTTTGCCGGAGGTAGTTTGGGCTGAACAGGAGAACGGGTGAGTAAGGAAAAGGGCGTAACTGGCAATCAGAAACCAGCGATTTTTTTTTAATGCGAGCGCTTGCAAGGTAACAGACTTGACGTATGGATTCGAAATTTACGGGTTCGAATTTACAAAAGATTTATAATACTAAACCCTTCATTTTTACGTTGTTAAAGTAGCGGCGGGGAATATTTGGTAATTTCGTATTCTCTTGGATTATTGATCGGGAAAGAGAATAATAAAGCCGGGTTATTCGTTCTGACAATGGGCTTGTTTCTGTTGTTAGGCTTTGCCGTACCCGAAAGTGGATACGGGCAGAATACGGCAAACGGGCAAGGCCAGTCGAAAGCCCTGAACAATCAGCGGACAAAAATTGTGCGGGTACTTTCTGATTCGGTGAGGCTGGATACCCTGAGCCTGATACCGGGAAGTCTGGTAATTGTTTCGCAGACCTGGAGGGGAGATCCTCAGACCGGGAACCGTATTCTGGACAGCAGTTATTATCATGTCGATTGCGCCAACGCGCTGGTGGTGCTGAACCGGAAACTGTTAAAGAAAAAAGGTATTCCTTCGGATACGCTGAAATTTTTGTACAGGTTTTTTCCTTTTTCACTTACCCAGGTCCTGGTGCATAAGGATATTAAAAGACTTTCGGCAGATGATAGGGGAATGCTGAATCCTTTTCAATATACGGTTGCCAAACCTGAAACAGATTTGTTTCAGACCGAAGGTTTGACCAAGAACGGAAGTCTTTCAAGGGGCATAACTTTCGGCAGCAATCAGGATCTGGCGGTGAATTCGAACCTGAATCTTCAGGTGGCCGGTAAGCTGAGCGATAATGTAAATATTCTGCTGGCGGCAACCGATAACAGCATTCCCATACAGGCTTCTGGAAATACCCAGCAATTGCAGGATTTTGACAAGGTTTTTATTCAGTTGTACAACAAGACCAATAAGCTTATTGCCGGTGATTTTGAGACCTCGGATCAAGGCGGTTATTTTCTGCGCTTTAATAAAAAAGCGCAGGGGGCGAATTACACGACTATCTTTCCTGTTGGTTCACAGAACCTGGAGAATGCCGGCAGGCCCGGAGGATCCCAGTTGAGGGATACATCGAAAGTGGGGATGATGAAAGTAACCGCGAGCGCTGCTGTTTCTCGTGGATCGTTCGGTCGCAATATCATCGAGGGTGTTGAGGGGAACCAGGGGCCTTATATTCTGACCGGTTCCGGCGGCGAGCAGTATATTGTGGTTTTGTCTGGCACTGAAAAAGTATTTATTGACGGTGTACTGATGGTCAGAGGCCAGGATAACGATTACGTCATTGATTACAATACGGCTCAACTTACGTTTACGGCCCGGACCTTGATTACCAAGGATAAACGCATCATTGTGGAGTTTCAATACGCTGCTAATAATTTTGCGCGTTCACTGTTTCACCTAATGGATGAATACCGTCAGGGCAGTCTGGATGTAAAGTTCAATGTGTATTCAGAGGCCGACAGCAAGAACAAGCCACTTGATCAGCAGCTTACAGGTGCACAGGTGGATACCCTGATTAAGGCCGGGAACCGGCCTGCCTATGGTTCCGGCGTGGACAGTACGGCCTGGACGAATTCAATTGTGATGTATGCCAAGGCAGACACAGTGATCGGTGGGATCAATTACCCCTATTATGTTTATTCAATAGATTCTACCAAGGCTCATTATCAGCTGAAATTTTCCCAGGTGCCCAGGGGGAATTACAATCTGATCAATTCGGCCGCAAACGGGGTTGTTTACAAATGGGTACCTCCGGTGGGCGGCGTTCCGCAGGGCTCGTATGAACCCCTGGTTCTTTTGATTGCTCCCAAGTCCCAGCAAATGATGACACTCGGAGCCGATTATAAAATTGATAAGAACACCAGTTTTTCGGTGGAAGAGGCGCTTTCGAATTACAATCAGAATACGTATTCGCCGCTGGACAAATCGACTGATGTGGGAACGGCTTTTCACATGGCGCTGAATAATGTGCAGACCTTCAGGGATCCAAACGATACAACGCGTAACGGGCAGAAAAGCTGGAAGCTGGTGTCCAGTCTTAGCTATGAGTATGTTCAGCAGACGTTTAATCCCATCGAACGTTACCGGTCGACAGAATTTGAACGGGACTGGAATCTAACCAATTCTACACCTATCGCGGATCAGAATTTAATCGGGGCCAGTTTCACGCTTACTCAACCCAAGTTCCTAAGTATTGGTTATAAGGCAACTGGTTTCCTTGAAGGCTCCTACTACAATGCGGTGAAGCAGGATGTTGTAAGTACGTTTACCAAAAAGAAATTCAGCCTGGACTGGACAGGAAGTTTGCTGAATTCGACCGGAGTTCAGACGACCAGTTTTTTACGTAATCACGGAACCGTAAGCCAGAAGCTGAAGTTGTTTACTATCGGGTTGATTGAACAGCAGGAACGAAATCTGATCAGGGACCGGGGGGCGGATACGATTGCGTCCAACAGCGCCGGTTTTTTTGAGTGGACGGGTTTTGTGAGGAATTCGGACACATCAAAAATAAAATACAACCTGAGTTACAAACAACGCAGCGATTATGCGGGTTATGGAGACGGTTTCAGGCAAAGTACATTTGCCCAGGAAACGATGTTCAGCATTAAATTTTTAAAAAACAGGAACAATATGCTGAACCTGACCAGTTCGTACCGTACACTTGAAATTGTGGATACCCTTGTTTCAAAACTTAAACCCGGACAAACCCTGCTCGGAAGGATTGAACACAGCTATTCAGCCGCACACGGATTTTTCACTGCCAATACCTACTATGAGGTAGGATCGGGACAGGAAGTGAAACAGGATTACTCCTACATCCAGGTGGCTGCAGGACAGGGGGTTTACCAGTGGATCGATTTTAATCACGACGGAATTCCGGAACTGAATGAATTTGTTGTGGCGGTATACAAGGATGAGGCCGATTACATCCGGGTCTACACGCCTACCGATCAGATGATAGCTGTGTTTACCAATCAGTTCAGTGAGGCTATAAACCTGAAGCCTTCGGCCATCTGGAATTCAAAGAAGGGCTGGAGGAAAATTGTTTCTTTGTTTTCGGATCAGACGGTTTACCGCACGGACCGGAAGACTTCGGATGATAATTTCGAGGAGGCCTATAATCCTTTTCATTCTTCTGCTACGGACACTTCCCTGAAATCCCTCAATACGTCGTTTCGCTCCTCACTTTATTTTAATCAGCTGAATCCGAAGTTCGGGGTGGATCTGAATTACCAGGATGTGGCCGGAAAAACGCTTCTGACGGACGGTATTGATTCCCGAAATTCGATTCTGAAGGAAGTAAAAGTCAGGTGGAACATCCGTCGGGAATTTACCCTTTCTTTTACCGCAAATGAGGGAGAGAAGTTCAGCAGTTCCCAGTTTTTTACGGATCAGGATTTCGATGTCTTTTTTTACGGGGTGGAACCCAAATTAACCTATCAGCCCAACACCAAATTCAGAGTCAGTCTGACGGTGAATTATACGAACAAGGCGAATACAATGGTCTATGGAGGACAGGTTTCACACCAGCAGAATTACGGGTTGGATGCCCGCTACAACGTATTGCAAAAAGGAAGTTTCAGCGCCAAGTTTAATTTTATTGAGCTTAGCTACGATGACGTGACGGATACCCCTGTTGCTTTTGAAATTCTTCAGGGACTGAATCCGGGTGCGAATGTGACCTGGGGCGCCGCCTATCAGCGGAGCCTGGCCAATAACCTGACGATAAGTTTGAATTACGACGGGCGCAAGTCAGAAGGGTCGGCTGTTGTCAATACGGGCGGGGCGCAGGTGAGGGCATCGTTTTAGCCTGCGGATACTGCAGGTTATAGTGAATGCTTGCCGTCGATCAATTCGTTTTGCTGCGTGTTGGAGTAGACCGCATAGTTGAATCCTTTTTGGACGCACCAGGATCCGTATTCGCCTTTTTTATTGAGGGCTAAAAATCCCACCTGAATTTCTTTTGACTTTACCGGCTGTTTTCGGATGATGCGTTCAACAGCAATGCGACAGGCATCTTCAGGGGAATTGCCCTGGCGCATGAGTTCTACGATGAGGTGACTTCCGGCAATGCGTATGACTTCTTCTCCTACGCCCGTGGCTGTTGCAGCCCCTACTTCGTTGTCTACGAAAAGTCCGGCTCCGATGATGGGAGAATCGCCCACACGGCCGCGCATTTTATAGGCGAGTCCGCTGGTTGTGCAGGCTCCTGAGAGATGGCCCTGTTTATCCATGGCAATCATGCCTATCGTGTCGTGGTTCTCCACATTGATGATGGGTTTGTATGGGGAGGTTTTCAGCCACTGCTTCCAGTCTTTTTCGGATTCGGGTGTGAGCAGGTTCATTTTTTTGAATCCGTTTTCAAGGGCAAACTGAAGCGCTCCTTCGCCGACCAGCATAATGTGGGGTGTTTTTTCCATGACCATCCGGGCCACCGAAATCGGATGCAGGATGTGCTCGAGAAATGCGACGGATCCGCAATTGCTGTCCTGGTCCATGATGCAGGCATCGAGGGTAACGTGTCCGTCTCTGTCGGGCAGGCCACCGTATCCGACCGACCGCACGTTGGGGTCAGCTTCGGGAATTTTTACGCCGGCTTCTACCGCGTCCAGGGCTGTGCCGCCTGTGCTTAGTATTTTCCAGGCTTCGGCATTTGCGTTTACCCCATGCTGCCAGGTGGAGAGCACGATGGGGGATTCGCCTAAGGCAGGAGTCTGTTTTGGTTGGGGTCGTGGATTGGCCGCCGGAATGGGAAAGCGTCCCATAGATAGGGCAGAGGTTCCCAGTGCCGTGAGTTTAATGAAGTTTCTACGGGAAGTCATTCGAGTACCAGTGTTGTGGCGCCCATCAGATTCTGATCACAATAGACTTCGACCACGTATTTTCCGGGGAGAAATTTCTGGGCGCTTTCGGCATACAGGCTGATCGGTGTCTCGATGTTCTGATAGTCAATGGTGGCACGGGCGCAGAAAAAGCCACGGGATCCGTTAAAAGAGAAGCTGTTTGCATCGTCGTATCCACGGGCAAGCTCTTTTCCGTCGGGAGTTACCAGGCGCAGGTATACGTCACGCTTGCCTTTTTTGGCAATCGTATTTGCGGCGATGGTCAGGGTTACTTTGATCTTGTCTGCTTTGCGTGCTTTTTTGGTTTCAGATTCCTTTTTGCCGCCGGAGCGGATGATGACGCCCATGGCTTTGGTTCCGCCGGCCTGCAAAATGGAACCGGTGTTGATAACGTTTTGGAGATCTTCTTTTTCTTTGGAAAGGGAACTGGATTTTTCTTTTTCGCTCATGAACTGACTTCGCACTTTTACGTTTTCTTTGAGCAGGGTTTTGTTCATTCCGTTCAGGGAATCGATGGTGTGAACATAGCTGCGCATAATCTCACGAAGGGACGCTGTTTCTTTTTTGAGTTTTGAAATAACCCAGGCATCGCCTTTGTGCTTGTCTGCTTCCTTTATCAGGGAGTCGATCCTTGATTTTTTATCATCCAGTTCGTCCTGAATCTGTTTGTTGTTGGTCTGGAGGTTGGAGTAGTCATCTTTGAGCTGAACGAGATCGTTTTTAACATTGTCGCGCTCAACAACTACCGTTTCTTTTTCGGTTATGACAGTAGCGGCTTTGTTTTTTTCCTGCCAAAAGAGCCAGCCGAGAATTCCGTTGCCAATCAGCGAGGCGATCAGGAAAAAAAGAACGCCCCTTTTTTGGGCAGGTTTTTGAGATTCGGGTTTTTGGGAGTCAGATTTTACGTCCATGCCGGAATTAAATTTTGGTTGCAAACAAATGTAATAATTTTAGAATGAGCCCGTCTTTAAGGCAGAGATTTGTTATTTTCGTGAAAAGAGATAGTAAATGGGAAAGATTTCAGAAATAAAATTCAGCGTTCAGCTGGATGAAAACCAATTGCCGGAGACCATCGATTGGGAAACCAGAGACGGAAGCTCAAAGGACAGCGAAAAGAGCAGCAGTAAATCGGTTTTGATTGCGATCTGGGATAAAAAAGAAAGCGCTACCCTGCGAATAGACCTCTGGACCAAGGACATGTCGATTGATGAAATGAAACAGTTTTACTACCAGAGTCTGCTTTCGATGGCGGATACCTTTAAAAAAGCAACCGGAGAGGATAAAATTACCGAAGATCTGAAGGACTATTGCGCTCATTTTGCTGAAAAAATGGGGTTGATTTCACAGAATTGAGAGTTTGAGTTCGGGGAATTAAAACGGTTTGTTTTTTTAATAGTATTTTCTTATTTTAGTAGGAGCTACCTAAACTAAAAAGATGATTCAATCTACCCGGTTTATTCGTGCATTTTCTCTTCTGATTTTTACGGGCCTTATTGGCTTTGTCAGTCAGGCGCAGACAATTGTTTACAACAACGGAGCCCTTATTTATGCAGCCAAGGGTTCGATTGTTCAGATAAACGGCGGAATCCGGAACAATGGCGCTACGGGGCTGATCAATAATAACGGAACCATGACGGTGGCCAGCAACGGTCTTCCGGGTACTTTTTACCTAAAGGATACTTCAATAACCATGGGCAGCGGTACGTATATGATTGAACAAAACTGGGTGAACGATGCAACGTTTATTGCCGATTCAAGTACTGTAAATTTTTTCGGAGATCTAAGGGACACCATTACAAGTGTGGTCCTGCCCTATACGTCGACCACCTTTAATAACCTGGTTTTAACCGGAACCGGAGTCGGAAATGACCGCAAAAAGTCACTGGTTAATGTGAATGCCACAACGGATGTACTGGGTATACTTACTCTGAATGACCGTGAACTGGATACCGATACCAATACGATGTATGTACTTAACCCAATCGTTTCTGCAGTCACCAATAACCTGA
>JABDFU010000026.1 GCA_013286385.1 Bacteroidota bacterium | reverse complement strand
TATCGAGGGCCTGATTCAGAAAAACACAAAAATGATTTTTGTGGAAACTCCTTCTAACCCGGGCCTGGATATCATAGACCTCGAACACCTGGGGAAACTTTGCAAAAAGCACAGCATTCTTTTTAACGTTGACAATTGTTTTGCAACTCCCTACCTGCAACAGCCGGTTCTTTATGGCGCTGACCTGGTAACCCATTCGGCCACGAAATTTATTGACGGACAAGGCCGGGTTCTGGGAGGAGCGATCGCCGGAAAAAAGGAGCTGATCCATAAAATATATCTGTTTTGCCGGGCAACCGGCCCTTCCCTTTCCCCTTTCAATTCCTGGGTTTTGTCCAAGAGCCTTGAAACACTTGCGGTTCGTATGGACCGGCACTGTGAAAATGCGTTACAACTGGCCCGGCTGCTTCAGAAAAACGACAGGGTTGAAAAAGTAAAGTACCCCTTTCTTGAAACCCATCCCCAATATGCCTTGGCTAAAAAGCAGATGAAACTTGGAGGAGGCGTTCTTACATTCAATTTAAAAGGGGGACTTGAAAAAGGCAGGGCGTTTTTAGACGCCCTGAAACTTTGTTCCCTGACCGCAAATCTGGGTGATACCCGTACCATCGCAACACACCCGGCCTCTACAACACATGCAAAGCTCACCGAAGAAGAGCGTCTTGCCGTTGGAATAACTCCTGGTCTTGTCCGTATTTCGGCCGGCCTTGAACATATCGATGATATTGCTTCAGACCTTGAACGGGCTTTAACTTGAACAGGCTTTAAAATGAAACCGGCGTTTCGCATAGTTGTCGCTCATATACTGGTTATTGTTTCCCTGTTTACGCTGCTGATTTCCCCTTCCTGTACGGCCCAATTTATCATCACAACTTTTGCCGGCAACGGACAAACGGGATTTGCGGGGGATCTGGGTCAGGCCAAACTTGCCAAACTGTGGCGCCCCGAAGGAATTGCAGTTGACAGCTCGGGAAATATATATGTGGCCGATGTAACCAATAACCGCATCCGAAAAATCACTGCAGGCAGCGGAATTATTACAACGGTATGCGGCACGGGTACCTTTGCTTATACGGGAGATGAGGGGCTCGCAAAATTTGCCGGATTGAATTCCCCCGAGGGCATTGCCGTTGATGCTGCAGGAAATCTCTATATAGCAGACACCAATAACGACTGCATCAGAAAAGTAAGCGCTTCAACCGGCAACATTAGCACGGTTGCAAAAGCAGCCAAACTCAATAACCCGACTGCCCTCGCGGTGGACACCAGCGGGAATTTGTTTATTGCAGACTGGGGTAACAACCGTATACGAAAAATTTCTGCTGCGGACGGAATCACTACTACCATTGCAGGAAACGGCACTGCGGGATATGCCGGAGACAGGGGTCCTGCAGGTGAATCACAGCTGAACAGCCCATTTGGTATTGCACTTGACGCGGCAGGCAATTTGTACATTGCAGATGCCGGCAATAACTGTGTACGTAAAGTCTCTGCAAAAACAGGGCTTATCACTACCCTCATCTCAAAACTCAACAATCCAACCTGCATTGCGATGGGTGACTCAGGCATGCTGTATGTGGCTGACCAGGGAAATAACCGCATTCTGAAAGTAAATGCCGGAGACGGTTCTTCAAGCATTTTTGCAGGAAAGGGCGGAGACGGGGATTTCAGCGGAGACGGAGAAATTGCAATTTTGGCAGAATTATGGGCCCCCACCGGTATCGTGCTGGATCATTCCGGAAACCTCTATTTTACAGACCGGAATAACAACCGGATTCGTAAAGTCAGCAGGGCCAACTAAGCCACTAAATTTTATAGGTTTTATCAGCAATTCGATTATATTTGCTTATGCTTGCTTTGAAAAAAAGGGCTCTCCTTTTTATTTTTTTTAGCCTGGGTCTGCGTTTTATAGTGCTGAGTCAGGTTCAGTTGAAAGGAAATCTTAGCGCCGGTAATGGCGGTACGGCTTTTACCCTCAATTACCCCGGAAATATGACGCAATGTGAAAAAGGACAAATCATCACATTTGTTTCAAGTAATACGATTGGGAATGGCCCCATTACGATATCTATCAATGGTTTGCCAGCCAAAAATATTCTGAACACTGCCCAAAGTAACCTTGCAGCCGGGGATATAATAGCCGGCCAGGAGGTGACTATGGTATACGACGGGACAGAGTTTCAGATGACGAGTGTTTCGGGGAATATCCTTGCGGGAGGAGCGGGAAACAACTGGTTGACACTTGGAAATGCCGGGACGAATTCTTCAGTAAATTTTATCGGGACAACCGATAACGAGGACGTCATTTTCAAGCGGGGAAATCTGTTTTCAGGTGTGCTTGGGTCCAACAGCAATACAGCCTTGGGAATTAACGCACTGCCAAATTATTTAAGCGGCACGTTTAATACGGCACTGGGCAATCAGGCACTTTTTGCCAATAGTACCGGAACCAACAATACCTCGGTGGGATTCAATGCGCTGTTTGATAACACCACCGGAACGTACAACACTGCCTATGGGGTCCAGGCACTGTACAGCAATAATGCAACCTCTAACACTGCTATAGGCTTTGATGCACTGATGAATAACAGCAACGGAAATTACAACACTGCTATCGGGAATCAGGCCCTTATGGCTAACACCAGTGGAAGCAACAACATTGCCGTCGGCTATAATGCAAATGTGGCTTCGGGAAATCTGTTCAATGCAACTGCAATCGGTTCCTTCGCGACTGTTTCGGCAAGCAACGCAATGGCTCTGGGCGGAACGGGAGCCAATGCAGTGAATGTGGGTATAGGACTGACGAATCCGGCTTCTGCTCTTCATGTTTCAGGACAAATCAGCACGGGAATTCCCACGGGAGGCCTGGGGGGAGCCGCTGCCACAAACGGTTCACTTTTGTTTTACAATTCAGCATCCGGGGCTACAATTAATATACTGTCAGGGGTTACATCGAATAGTTATACGTTGACCTTGCCAGCTGCCCAGGCAAGCGGAACTCAATATTTACAGAATAACGGCACAGGGTTGTTGAGTTGGGCATCTCCGACAGGATTACTCAGCGGCGGCACCCTAAATTATGTTGCTAAATGGACTTCCGCTACCACATTATCCTCGACTTCTTTAATTTTTGACAATGGAACAAAAGTCGGTATTGGAACAAATACCCCGCTATCCTTATTACACGTGTTCGGAAGTGCTAACACAACAGGGTTAATTATTCAGGCAAGCGCCAGCCAGACAAATGCCAATCCTTTAATTAAACTTCAAAACGCCGCCGGGAACGATCTGGTATGGATCAGTTCGGACAATAATCAGAATTTATTTATAGGTGTCAATGACGGGGCTGCAAATAATGAAAGTGGCGGTGGTGGAGGAAATACATTTATTGGTGGTAATGCAGGGCCGGCAAATACAATTGGACAGGACAACACCTTTACCGGATACGGCACCGGACTTAACAACAGCACCGGTTCTCAGAATACCATAAACGGACAGGCTGCCTTTCAGATAAACACTACGGGATCCCAAAATACAGCAAGTGGATTTCAGGCCCTTTATTCAAATGTCGCAGGAAACGGTGCGACCGCCATCGGAGCAAATGCAATGCTATATGCCAACAATTCCACTACAGCATTTACAAACTCCAACGTAGCGCTGGGATTTGATGCCCTTATGGGATCTTCTTCCCCTTCGGCAAATACCGGGAATAATAATACAGCACTTGGGTACCAGACCTTGTGGGGGAATACTTCGGGATCCGCCAACACGGCCACCGGAAACAGCGCGCTTTATACGAATTCGACAGGCGGCAGCAATACCGCCAGCGGCTTTTGGTCACTTTACTTAAACTCATCGGGCAGTTCAAACACTTCCTCCGGAGCACAATCACTTTTTGCCAATAGCTCGGGATCTTCAAACAGCGTCATTGGAGCGAGTGCAATGCAGTCCAATACGGTCGGAAGCTACAATACTGCCGAGGGCGCACAGGCTCTTTTTTCCAACGTCGCCGGAAGTAATGCCACTGCGGTAGGAATGGCTGCCATGTATTACACGAACAGCAGCCCCACCCCTTTTACCAACAATAATGTGGCACTTGGTTATGAAGCCCTTTACGGTTCAACCAACGCTTCCGCAAATACAGGGACAAACAACAGCGCTATCGGATATCAGACCTTGTTTGACAACACTTCGGGATCAGAAAATACCGCAACAGGTTATTATTCGCTTTTTAACAATACTACAGGCGGTAGCAATACTGCCGTTGGAATGTTAGCGCTAAACAACAACATTTCGGGTGGCAATAATACTGCTGTGGGCGCAGGTACTCTTACGGGAAACAGCACAGGCAGCAACAATACCGCGATTGGTTTCAATGCGAATGTCGGTAACGGCGGATTAACGAACGCAACCGCCGTAGGTGCCAATGCAAGCGTTACTTCAAGCAATAGCCTGGTTCTGGGAGGCACCGGGGGGAATACCGTGAATGTGGGGATTGGGCTTACTGCACCTGTTAATACGCTCGACGTTGCAGGTTCAGCCGCCATTGGATCTTATGCCGGCGTTACAGCGCCTGCAGGCGGATTGATCGTTAGCGGAAATTCAGGCATTGGTACATCCAGTCCTGCAGCTCGTCTGGAAGTTGACGGAACCTCGGGCACAACCTTAAAAATTGTGGACGGAAATCAGGCCAACGGAAACGTTTTGACATCCAACGCAACAGGCGTAGCGAGTTGGCAGCCTTTGCCGACCGGGTCAACTTCATGGACCCTGGTATCGCCCTATATTTACACCAGCGTACTTACAGATAATGTTGGAATCGGGATAACAAATCCCGCAGCCAAACTCGAGATCACAGGCAATTCAAATTTAACTGAACTTATTGTTCAGGGAGCTTCGACGCAAACCAATGCAAATCCTCTGATCAGGCTTCAGAATTCGGGAGGTACTGATTTGTTGTGGATCAATTCAGATGACCCAACCAATGTCTTTATCGGTGTCACTGCAGGAGGCGTAAACAATGTCTCGGGTGGAGGAAAATCAAATACGTTCGTAGGTAATAATGCCGGATACACCAACAGTACCGGTAGCAACAATAGCGCATTCGGCAACGGTGCCCTGTTTACCAATGGTACCGGATCAGGGAATACCGCCACGGGTCAAAATGCACTTGTTTTTAATAACACAGGGGTAAGCAATACCGCCAACGGGCAAAGTGCACTGTACGGCAATCAGACCGGAGGAGCAAATACGGCTGTTGGAAACGGCGCACTTTATTCAGGCATAGCCGGAAACTTTGCCACAGCGATAGGTACCAACGCAATGTATTATGCGAACAACACAACTACCTCGTTTACAAATGCAGATGTCGCGGTCGGCTACGAAGCCATTTATGGCGCCAGTCCTGCCTCGGGCAATACCGGTAATTTCAATACCGCGCTTGGCTATCAATCGCTCATGCAAAATACAGTCGGAAATAACAATACGTCCAACGGGTATCAGGCGCTTTTTTCAACTATAGCCGGATCAAGCAATGTGGCCTTAGGCTACCGCGCGGGTTACAATAACAACACCTATGGCAACGTCTTCATCGGTGACAGTGCAGGGTACAATAATACAAGCGCTTTGGGTAATGTATATGTCGGATACATGGCCGGAGCGGCCAACAGCATTTCTACCCAAAATACAGGTATCGGATTCGGTTCACTTGAATTCAATACGGGTATAAATAACACAGGGACCGGTTTTTTTGCACTACTTGGCAATACCTCGGGAACTTATAATACTGCAATGGGGCAGGGATCACAACAGAACAGCGGCACGGGTAGTTACAATTCATCATTTGGCAGTAACAGCCTTTACAACATCGGGGCAGGAGGAAACAACACGGCAATCGGCCAAGCGGCTCTTACAAATGCAAACGGGGCAGACAATAATACGGCCTTGGGATTTTCAGCCGGGCTTGGCATTTCAAGCGGTTTCAGCAATACCTTTTTGGGTTTCAATTCCAATACCAGTACGGGAACACTCAGTAATTCCACAGCTATCGGCGCTTATTCCTATGTGACAGCAAGCAATTCGCTCGTGCTGGGTTCGATAAACGGCACCAACGGAGCAACAGCAAGCAGCAAAGTCGGGATTGGAATTTCGGCACCGGCATCCGTACTTAGTGTAAACGGTGATCTGTCGCTGACCAGCTCTACCATTGCTTCTGCAGCAGTTATTAATCCGGGTGGCAAAACGGTTATTAACATAACCGGAACTACGGCCATTACTACTATTACTCCCGGAACTATTCCGGACGGAGAAATTTTATTCTTATACAATCAATCGGATGTAACTGCCGGGGCTGTGCTTAGTACAGGAGGTAATATTATTACAACAACCAATGCTAATCTGGCTGCTGATGCCAATATCGGATGGTCAGCTATTCTGGTTTATAATCTGGCCGCGGCCAAATGGATCGTGATGAGTTTTAATAAATAAGAGATCGTATGCCTGATACAGGCAGTTATTTAAAAAAAATTAGGCGGTTTTTAACCGGATAGTTTATATTTGCTTATGTTTCATCTGAAGCAAAAGGTACTTCCCCTCGTTTTTTTGTGCCTTGGTTTGACTGGTAGCCTGAAGGCTCAGGTCCAGCTTACGGCAACACTTTCAGGCGGAAACGGAACAAACGCTTTTGTTCTTAACTATCCGGGAAATATGAACCGTTACGAAACGGGGCAGGTTATCACCTTTGTTTCGAAATCTACGGCAGGCACTATCGGCAGTGGCACACCTACTACGATTAACATCAATGGTTTAGGTGTGGTAAACATCTTCAATTCAGCTATGGGAAATCTGGCAGCCGGCGACATAAAAGCCGGCCAGGAAGTGACGATCATATTTGACGGGACGGAGTTTCAGATGACCAGTGTTTCAGGTAACACAGTTGCGGGTCCTGAAACCTTTGTGAGTTCCGTAACAGCATCTCCGCCTCTTTCTTCAAGCGGAGGAGCAACACCCAACATTTCAATAATCAGCCCCGTACCCATTCTGGAGGGCGGAACAAACGGACAATCCCTCCCCACCAGTGGAGGAATAGCCTATGGAAACGGCACCAACTACGTATTTACCGCAGCCGGATCAGCAGGAAACGTTCTTACTTCCAACGGTGCCGCTGCACCCACCTGGCAAGCCCCTGCGGCCGCCACATCTTTACTCTGGAATCAGTTGCTCGCCCCTGCCGGTAACCTTAGTTTTGACCACGGACTTTTTACCACCAATTTTACTTTTAACAGTGTCAACACAACCAACCCGTTCACGTTTTCCAGCACGTCCCTGACGGCAGGAAATTTATTTACCCTGTCTTCCTCGAATGCAGGAACTACGGGAAATGTATTTCAGGTGAATGCTGCATCCACAGGTGCAGTTGCTGCAGGGCTTGCACGGTTTAATTTTACCGGAGCACATACCGGAAACGGATTTGAGATTGACGATGCCACAACTGCCGGGAACGCTATGCAAATCAATGTCAACAGTCTTGCTGCAGGAAACGGACTGGTCGTTTCGGGTTCCAATGCAGGAACTACCGGAAACGTGTTCTATGTGACTTCGGCTTCAACCGCCGCAGCTCCTTCAGCCCTTGTCCGCTTTAATTTTACCGGAGCACATACCGCCAACGGGTTTGAGGTTGATGATGTGACAACCGGTGGCACTGCAGCAGCCATCAATCTTGCCGGAGCACTGACTGCCGGAGGGGCCGGATTAGTTGTTAATTCGGGGAATCCAGCCTCCGTTGGAAATGCATTTTTGCTTGTCGCGGGAACGACCGGGGCAAATACTACTGGAATTGCGCGTTTTCATTTCACAGGTGCCCATACCGGAAACGGACTGGAAATTGATGACGCCACAACGGCAGGAACCGCCGCTGTTGTGAATGTATCCGGAGCACTGGCTGCTGCAGGAGTTGGGTTTGCCGTAAAATCAACAGCGGCCGGCTCAGTCGGAAATGCCTTTCTGGTTTCGTCGAATTCAACCGGTAACAATACTACGGGCATCGCTCACCTTAATTTTACCGGGGCCCACACCGGAAACGGTCTGGAGATTGATGACGTCACTGCGGGAGGTAATGCAGTAGCCATAAATGCGAACTCGCTTACTGCGGGAAACGGACTTGTCGTAACTGTTAACAACGCGGCTTCTGCGGCCAATGCCATTGAGGGCGTTACAATCGGGACATCCGGCACTTCAGCCGGAGTATTCGGATTTAACACATCGGGGACTTCAACAGGCTCCGGAGTTATCGGTCAGATTTCGAGTGACGCCACAAACGCAACGGGGGTTTATGGAATTGCAACTGCAGGAACTGGAGCAATTTACGGAGTTTGGGGAGATGTTTCCAGCACTACAAATACCGCAGCAGGAGTTATCGGCATTTCCGGGGCCGGAGCCGGGCAATCACATGGCGTCTTGGGCCAAACCAGCAGCCCTGCAGGCTGCGGGGTAATCGGTTTTGCCCTGGATGCAGCAGGGACTACCAGCAGCGGTGTTCAGGGACAAACGGCCAGCACATCTTCACCTTCAAGCGGTTTGGCAGGTTTCGCCACAGCTTCTTCGGGTAATGCCTATGCTGTTTATGCCAATGCATCAGTTGGGACACAATACGCCGGATATTTCACCGGAGGACAGAATTATTTTCAGGGAAATACGGGAATAGGACTAACCGCAGCTGCCACGATCCTTCATGCTGCCGGAGCCATCAGTACAGGGATTCCGTTGGCGGGCCTTGGAGGAGCAAGCGCAACGAACGGTTCGCTGGTTTTTTACAATGCGGCGGCGGCGACAACTGCAACAATTCAGACCGGAAACACAGCAACAACCTATACACTTACGCTTCCGACCGCTCAGGGCGCAGCAAATACGTATTTGCAGAATAACGGCACCGGCACGCTTTCCTGGGCCACAGGTACTGCAAGTTCATTGCTATGGAACCAGCTTCAGGCGCCAAACGGAAACCTGACTTTTGACAACAGCACTTTTACCACCAACCTTACTTTTAACTCGGCTTCGGCAGCTACTGCTTTTACCTTGTCTTCAACTTCACTCAGCACGGGAACGTTATTTTCACTCGCCTCCACAAATACGGCAACAAGCGGAAATGTTTTCCTTGTTTCTGCTAATTCAACCGGCTCAGGAACCAACGGGTTTGCCCGGTTTAATTTTACAGGAGCACATACCGGAAACGGTCTGGAGATTGACGACGCTGGTAATGGAAATGCAGTACAAATCAATGCGTCCGCACTTACAGGCGGTTATGGTCTTGAAGTAATCTCATCGAATGCTGCAGCTACCAGCTCAGCAATACTTGGACAATCAGCCAGTACGGCAAACGGTTCTGCGGGGGTAATCGGGAGTGCGACTGCCGGTGCAGGAAGCGGTCAGACCTATGGTGTTTTTGGACATACCAATAGTTTCAACAGTTCAGCTGCGGGTGTGTATGGCAGCGCTTCGAATTCAGGAGCCGCAGGTGTTGCAGGCGTTTCAACTGCTGCAGGAGGCGGAACTGGCTATGGAATATATGGATCTGTTAACAGTTCAGCCGCTTACGCGGGGTATTTTTTAGGTGGTCAGAATTATTTCCAGGGAAATGTGGGAATAGGAAACGGAATGACCGCACCTGCTTCTCCTTTGCATGTTGCAGGTGCTATCAGTACGGGAATTCCTGCAGGCGGACTTGGAGCAGCCGGTCCAATAGACGGGTCCATTGTTTTTTACAATCCTCTTCTTCCGGCTACCGCCACAATTAAAAGCGGTAATACGACAAACAGTTATATCCTGACGTTGCCTGCATCACAGGGCGCTGCAAATTCATTTTTAACAAACATGGATGGCGCGGGTACGCTGGGCTGGACAAACATAACAGGATTGCTCAGCGGTGGCACAGCCAATTACGTACCCTATTGGAACGCCGCCGGCAATTCACTTTCTTCAACTTCACAGATTTACGATAACGGAACGGATGTCGGGATAGGAACCAACACGCCAACGGCTCCGTTAACGGTTGTTAACACTGGTGCCGCAAATACAGTGGCTTTATTTTCAGGTTCAGGAGTAAACAATACAAACTATCCGGCTGCAGCTATCCTGAATAACAGCGGCACATCAAGTAAATCCGCGCTGATTCTGGGCGGAACTCCCGGGACCGGTGAATTTCAGATAGGAACCGACCCTAATGCCTCCGGAGTGCAGAATTTATATTTTTATGATGGTGCTGCCTCTGCCATACGCATGCTTATTGATGCCGAAGGAAATGTGGGAATAGGAACTACTACTCCGGTCAGTACGCTTGATGTTCGTTCAACATTTGGAGGAACATTCGCCAATTTTTCAACAACAAGCACCGGAAATTGCAGAGTTAACATCGCCAACGGAACAACAGGTATGAATTTAGGCGTAGGTTCCACCACAGTTGATCCCTATATTTATAGTTCAAACGGCAATCTTTACATTGGGTCGGACGGTACCAATCCCAGCCTTTTTGTTTCGGGAATGACCGGGGGCAACATTGGTATTGGAACCATTTCTCCTGCAGCAGCATTGGATGTTACTGCAACAACCGCTGGTCTTGCCGGCACCGCCAAAAGCACCATTTTCAATACTAATGCGGGAGTCCTCGGGACTTCCAACGGAAATACCCTTAATCTGGCCAATATCGGGTTTACCTCTTCCAATCAAACCAGCCTTGGTTTTCAGGCATTACGAACAGCGGCTGGGACCAGTTGGACCACTACCTCCATCGGTTTGTTGTACGATGTTGACGCTACGACTTCTGTAAACGGAGCCAGCATCTGGATGGCTTCCAGCGGCAATGTCGGGTTACAGAATTCAAGGCCTCTGGCCAACTTTGCTATTGCCGGCGGAACCAGCCAGGCTTATAATGGCAACGGACTTAATAGTATTGTAAGCATTTCAACCGGAACAGGCCTTGCCACGGACAACCAGCTTGAAATTGGCGTTGTAAACGGTTCTTACGCATGGATACAGGCTGTTGAACCCGGAACGACAGATTTGACGCTGGCCCTGAATCCCGGAGGTGGAAAAGTGGGTATTGGAACTACTTCCCCTGCCTACACGCTGGACGTAGTTGGAAACATAAATGCCAGCGGAACCGTTTATTGCAATGGGACATCTGCTTGTTCGGATATACGGTATAAAAAGAACATAAAACTTATTTCTAACGCTTTGGATAAAGTGTTAAAAATAAATGGTGTAACATATGACTGGAGGGTATCTGAATATCCTCAAAAGAAATTCACAGATACTCCTCAAATCGGATTTATTGCTCAGCAACTGGAACCTGTTCTTCGGGAAGTTGTTCTAACGGATAGCGCAGGTTTTAAATCCGTAGACTATTCAAGGTTAACGCCGGTATTGGTGGAAGCCATGAAAGAGCAGCAAAAAATGATAGAACAACTTCAGAAGGACAATGAAACGCTGAAACAAAGCAATCTCGTTTATCATACGGAGGTTGATCAGCTCAGAGCAGAGTTCGAGGCCCTGAAAGCAAAACTGGGAGTTGGCGTTTCAACTCTCAGATAGCATGTAATTTCTATAGAAATTACCCTGCTTTTAGTATATTTACAGCCCCTACCTAACCAATAGTACCGAAAAACCATGAAAAACAAAAAAATAGCGTACCTGATTTTCTTTTTAACCGGAAGTATTTTGTTTCATTCCTGCACCAAAGATGTGACCGGACCAGAGGGTCCGGCAGGGCCGTCCTACACCGGATCGATAACAGGGTTTATTACTTTGTATGATCAGTATGGCGTAAAGCTGATTAATACCTACCCCAATCTTAAAGTTTCGATCCTCAACAGCACGAAAGTTGCCTATGCTGATACTGCCGGAGAATATATGTTCCCCAACCTCAGTACCGGTTCTTACTCGCTCTCCATTGCAGATACGGTGCCCGGCTTTTTCGGCCCCAGCATGGTGCTGAACATCGGACTGCTGATCGGACAAAGCAATCACGATGTAAAACTGGCTGCCATTCCGAATTTCAACCCGGGTACTGCCGTCGCTGTTGATACTGTTCAGGGTGTACTTAATTACGTTAAAATCAGGGGAACCGTTGCAGCGGATATCAAAGCGAGAGAGGTGCTTATTTTCTTCGGCGCGGACTCGACCGTAAGCTCTGCTCCTGCAAATTATCTTAACACCTATTCAAGTTCTATTGCTGCGAATGCAACTAAGTTTTCTAACACTATTGCTGTGACAGATTTTTACGATGCGGGTTTTGTGTCGGGCTCTAAAGTTTATTTTATGGTTTATTCGGCCGCCGTGGGATATTCAACTGAATCGGAATACGAAGACCTGAACACAGGCCGTACAATTTATAACGCCTTAGGAATAGCGCCCGTTTGGGTTAAGGTTACCATTCCATAAATTTATGAGTAGGTACAACGAATACAAGTCCCTGGATCTTCCCGGGATAGCAAAGGACATCCTGAAATTCTGGGATGAGGTTTCTGTTTTTGATAAAAGTGTAAGTACAAGAGAAGGCCGTACTCCTTTTGTATTTTATGAAGGCCCCCCCAGTGCCAACGGAATGCCGGGCATCCACCATGTGATGGCCCGTGCAATCAAGGATATTTTTTGCCGGTACCAGACGCTGAAAGGCAAACAGGTAAAACGCAAAGCGGGTTGGGATACCCACGGCCTGCCTATAGAGCTGGCCGTGGAAAAAACGCTGGGCATTACAAAAGAAGACATCGGAAAAAACCTGCCTGCCGACGGGAAAAGGCCCGCGGGACGGCAGGCAGGAATAAGCGTAGAAGATTATAACCAGGCCTGCCGTAAGGAAGTGATGAAGTATACGGACAAGTGGGAAGAACTCACCCGCCTTATGGGTTATTGGGTGGACATGAAGGATCCTTACATTACCTATGACAACAAATACATAGAGAGCGTCTGGTGGCTCCTGAATGACATTTACAACAAAGGATTGCTGTATAAGGGTTTTACGATTCAGCCCTATTCTCCTGCAGCAGGGACAGGACTAAGTTCACACGAACTCAACCAGCCGGGATGTTACAGGGATGTAAAAGACAGGACGGCGACGGTGATGTTCAAATCAGCGATTAGCGATTTGCCATTAGCGATTAGGGGAGGGCTCTCTATAGATGATTCTATTTATTTTCTGGCCTGGACGACTACTCCTTGGACGCTTCCTTCGAATACCGCTTTGGCCGTAGGGACAAAAATTACCTATGTGCTGGTTCAGACCTTTAATCCTTTTTCGCATCAGCCCATAGGGGTGATTCTCGCGAAGGATTTACAGGGAAAGTATTTCCCGGAAAAAAATGCAACGCTTGCTATTGAAGATTACAAGGCCGGAGACAAAGCAATACCTTTCAAAGTGCTACAGGAATTTGCCGGGTCTGAATTAGTGGGTTTGCAGTATCAGCAGCTGATGCCTTTTGAAGCAAACAAAGAAGTTGATCTGGACGGGACACAGGCAGCGTTTATAGACGCTGCCGGCCGGGTAGTGCCTGGAGATTTTGTTACAACAGAGGACGGAACCGGTATCGTTCACATTGCGCCAAGCTTTGGGGCAGATGACTTCAGGGCAGCAAAGCAAAACGCAATTGGTTCACTCACACTGGTTGACAAACGAGGAAAATTTTTACCTCAGGTAAAGGACGGTGTGTTTCTTTACGGGGAAGAATATGTGAAAGAAGCTTACCTGAGCGATGAAGAAAAGAAAACAGAATTTGATACACAAAAGAAAATTCTGGAAGCTGCCGGAAAAATAAAGGACCTGAAAGCCTACCTGAGTGTGGACGAACGCATCGTTTTAAAACTGCAGGAGGAGGGCAAGCTATTTAAAAAAGAAACCTACGAACACAGCTATCCGCACTGCTGGCGTACAGACAAGCCTGTTTTATATTATCCGCTTGATTCCTGGTTCATTAAAGTAACCGCAGTTAAGGAAAAAATGGTGGCCCTGAACAAGACCATCAACTGGAAACCCGAATCAACCGGAACCGGACGATTCGGCAACTGGCTCGAAAACGCCAACGACTGGAATTTATCCCGTTCGCGGTTTTGGGGAATTCCGCTTCCCATCTGGAGGACAGCAGATGCAAACGAAAGCATCTGCGTTGCTTCGGCTGAGCAACTGAAAACTGAAATTGACAAATCGGTGAAGGCCGGTTTTATGAAAAACAATCCGCTTTCAGCATTCAAACCGGGAGACTTTTCAGCTGCCAATTATGCCAGTTTCGATCTTCACAAGCCTTATGCGGATGAACTGGTTCTTGTTTCCGAGTCGGGAAAAAAAATGCAGCGGGAAAGTGATTTAATCGATGTTTGGTTTGACAGCGGAGCAATGCCCTATGCACAGCATCATTACCCGTTCGAGGGCCAAAAGACCAAACCCGAAAGTTTTCCTGCCGATTTTATTGCAGAGGGTGTAGACCAGACCCGCGGATGGTTTTATACACTGCACGCCATCGCAACGATGTGCTTTGATTCGGTGGCTTATAAAAACGTAATCTCCAACGGATTGGTTCTCGACAAGAACGGGAACAAAATGAGCAAACGGCTGGGAAACGGTGTGGATCCTTTTGAAACCCTTGCCAAATACGGACCTGACGCGACACGCTGGTATATGATTACCAATGCGCAGCCCTGGGACAACCTTAAGTTTGATACGGACGGAATTGCGGAAGTTCAGCGAAAATTTTTCGGCACGTTGTACAATACCTATAATTTCTTTGCGCTGTACGCCAACATCGACGGATTTGTTTACCGGGAAGATGAAATCCCCGTATCCGAAAGACCTGAAATAGATAAGTGGATTTTGTCTGAACTGAATTCACTCATCAAAGCAGTAGACAGTGCCTATTCAGATTACGAACCCACCAAAGCCGGAAGGGCGATGGATTATTTTCTGGATGAGCACCTGAGCAATTGGTATGTACGCCTGTGCCGCAGGCGATTCTGGAAAGGAGATTACAGCAGGGACAAAATTGCTGCCTATCAGACACTGTACCGCTGCCTTGAAGTAATTGCACAACTGGCCTCGCCCATTGCTCCTTTTTTTACCGACCGCTTGTTTATTGACCTGAATACCGTCAGCAACCGAACCAAATCAGAATCGGTACATCTTTCGGATATGCCTGTTGCAGACGAGCATTTAATTGACAAAGAACTCGAAGAACGAATGGAACTGGCGCAAAAAATTTCTTCCATGGTTTTGTCTATACGCAAAAAGGAAAACATTCGCGTTCGCCAGCCCCTGAACAGAATTCAGATTCCGCTTATTGATGAAGCCTTCGGAAAAAAAATCGAAGCCGTGAAAGACCTTATTCTTTCTGAGGTAAATGTGAAACAAATAGAGTTTGTAGACGAAACCAAGACCCAGATCGTAAAAAATCTTAAACTTAATTTCAAAACCCTGGGCAAAAAGTGCGGGAAAGACATGAAAGCTGTTCAAGCCTTCGCCTTGCAGAAGGCACCTTCCATTATAGCAGCAATTGAGAAAACCGGAACCTTTGACCTGGCCGTTGGGGACAACACTTATGCCATTGAAAATGAGGACGTTGAAATAAATCCAGTGGACATTCCAGGCTGGAAAGTGGCCAATAATGGTTCTCTGACAGTCGCTCTTGACATTACCCTGAGTCCTGAATTAAGGGAAGAAGGCATCGCCAGGGAACTTGTCAATCGCATACAAAACCTCAGGAAAGACAAGGATTTCGAGGTAACAGACCGTATATCGGTTAAAGTGCAGTCAAATAATGCAATTAACTCAGCCGTATCTAATAATTTAAATTATATTTGCACCGAAATTTTAGCCTCATCGCTTGAATTAGTCGATAAAATCAATGAGCCTGAGGGCGCAATTGTTGAAATTGACGATGAAGTTAAGACCATGGTATTAATCGCTAAACTGAATTAAAATGGCAAAAAAAATTGTTAAAAAAAGCAAGCCTTCAAAAAATAAAGTGATAAAAAAAGCCGTTAAAAAAGCTCCGGCAAAGAAGGTTGCCTCAAAGAAAGTTACGGCTAAAAAACCTGCAAAGAAAGTTGTAGCTAAAAAAGTTGTGGCTAAAAAATCTTCAGCGCCTGCAAAAAAAGTGATTGTAAAAACTGCGTTGAAGCCCGTGAAGAAAATTGTTGTTGCGGCAAAGAATCCACCCAAGCCTATTGCTGCTATAGCCCTGGCAAAAGCTAAACCTGCAAAAAAAGTGCTGTTGAACAAAAAACCCGAGTCGGAATCCATTGATATGGAAGAAGAACGTGGAGAAAAGGAAGTCAGCGGAAATCAACCCCAACCGTTTTTCTATGAACCGCCAAAAGCATTTATCAAACGCCCTGACCTGAAACAACCCAAACCCTTTATCGGTAAAGATAAACGTACACGTTATTCTGATAAAGAACTCGGCGAGTTTAAAGGTATCATCCTGGGCAAACTTGATGAAGCGCAACGGGACTATGAATTGCTGAAAAGCACCCTTTCGCATAAAGACGACCACGGAACAGACGACACTTCTCCTACCTTCAAATTGCTCGAAGATGGTTCAGATGTAATGAGCAAAGAAGAAACCGCTCAACTCGCTTCCCGTCAGGAAAAGTACATTCAAAGCCTTCAGAACGCCTTAATTCGCATCGAAAACAAGAGTTATGGCATCTGCCGCATTACCGGCAAGCTGATTCCAAAAGAACGTTTACGCAGCGTACCTCATGCAACTACAAGCATTGAAGGTAAAATGCAGCAGTACGCATAAGAAGCAATTCTCATTCAGAAAAAGGTTGCTATATTTGGCCTGCCTTCGATAGGCAGGCCAGCTTTTTTTTATGAAATTACCCCTCTCCATTATAGTTCTGATCCTCCTGATCGATCAATCCATTAAGATTTACATCAAGACGCACTATTACCTGGGAGAAGAGTATCCTGTCGCCGGAAACTGGTTCATCCTTCATTTTACCGAAAACAACGGGATGGCCTTCGGGATGGAATTTGCCGGCCGGTTCGGAAAACTGGCTTTAAGTGTTTTTCGTATAGGCGCGGTTGCCGGTATTGCCTGGTACCTGTATACCCTTGTGAAGAAAAAGGCTCCGACAGGTTTGCTGGTCTCTATAGCCCTGATTCTGGCTGGCGCTATGGGCAATATTCTGGACAGTAGTTTTTATGGGCTTCTTTTCACAGACAGCAATTATGAGATTGCTCATTTTCTGCCAAAGGGCGGAGGCTATGCCGGATTTCTGCACGGCCGCGTGGTGGATATGTTTTACTTCCCCCTTATAGAAGGACATTTCCCTTCCTGGTTCCCGATCTGGGGAACAGAAGAATTTATTTTTTTCAGACCGGTGTTTAATTTTTCAGACAGCTCGATTTCGGTGGGGGTGTTTCTGATACTCCTTTTTCAAAGGAACTTTTTTTCAAAGGCAAGCAATTGATTGAGATGATTCATCCATAAACAACCCTATTCGCTAGTGGCCAATCGCTAATCGCTTTCTTTTACAGATATCCCAAAATGTACTTTCGATACTCTGACTGGGTTTTAAAGCAGGAGCCTGTACAAAATTTCCAAAGGCATTAATCAGAAAATAAGAAGGAAGAGCCCTTATTTCGTAATCTTCCTTTACCTGTTTGCTGCCTGCATAATGGAGAATCACCCAGTCGTATTTGGGATTTTTCGCCAGAAATTTTTTAAGCTGTACGGTATCCTCATCCAGACTTATGCTCACAAAAGCAATTTTGTCTCCGTACTTTTTCTTTAATTCGGGAATCAGTTTCAATTCCTGCAGGCAGGGAGTACTCCAGCTGGCCCAGAAATCGAGGTACACATATTTGCCCTTAAAGTCACTCAGACAAACCTTTTTGTTTTTTTGATCCAGCAGGAAAAAATCAGGCGCTGTCTCACCCGGGCGTAATTTCGAAAAGGAATTGATAACATTGGAGGCTATCTGTTGGTGCAAGGTTATTTTACCTGAAGAGGCAATCCTTCCGAGTATATCCAGAATGTTTTCCTTTCTGAAACTCAGATCGTAATACAGCTCATTCAGGCCCTTGATAAGGACCAATTCCCTGAGGGTATCATTTTTAAGAAACTTATCCCCGGCCAGCACATTCATGCAGCCTTCAAAACTTGATTTATCATTGATTTGTTCAACCAGAGCCGGTCCGTTTTTCGACACAGTGTAATTCTGCAGGTAATGATTAAAGAAACTGTTGAAAAAACACATGTATTCGTAATTGCCGTACTGAATGGGCTTGTCATCCAGGAAGCGGCGGGCCAGCTCGTTCTTGCCCTGAAAGGTACTTAAATCAAGCCCTGCCAGGGTATACTCAATATACGATTTGAAATAGGGCCTGTCAAGGCCCGCGTAGTCTTTCTGAAGTTCCAGCGCAAAAGTGTCGAGTCGGGCCCTTGATTTCTTCTGCACAAAATAAGGGTAGTTCTCTGCCCAGAATTTCTCGAAGTGTTCATTGTAGGAAATAATCAGTGCATTGATTTCGGTGGTGTCGGTGATGCTGAATTCGATTTCGACATTCTGCTCAATGTTGGGATTGGGGAAACGCAGACTGTCGCGGGCCGGGAAAAATATCCTGTAATTGCGGTTGGGTTCAATATACATACCGGCCTTTTGCTTTTCTATCCTGAAAAGAATACGTTTTACTTCTTCGGTCTGCAAGCTGAAATCAAAAAAGCCACTGTCGCTGACCGCCTGAGTTGCGACAGGGATCTCGGTATTCGAAATGTAATCAGCATAGGTGTAAAGGGTAATCTCTTTTGATTTGTATGCAGGTGCATAACCACTGATGGTTACATTCTGGGAATGAGCAGGAATCAGACCAACACCAAAAACCAAAGCTAAAACAAATCGAATCGTATTTATTCTGAAAGAGGCAGTGGTTACAATCATTTCAGGACAATCCCTTTGGGTACAAAAGCCGAAGCATCGCCTCCGTTTCTGACAATATCCCTGACAATGGTAGATGTAATGGCGGATAATTCGGGGCTGCTCAGGATGAAAATGGTCTCAACAGAATTCAGCATTGCTTTGTTCATTTGGGCAATGCCTCTTTCAAATTCGAAATCGGCAGAGGTACGAAGTCCCCGAAGGATGTAATTCGAATTCATTTTTCGGCAAAGGTCTATTGTAAGCCCAGTATAACTGACCACTTTCACCTTAGGTTCCCCTGCAAAAACCTTTTCAATCCAGGCTTTCCGCTTTTCATCGGGGAATAGCGTTTTCTTCTCTGCATTGATTCCAATGGCGACGACAATTTCGTCAAACAGAGGCAAGGCCCGCCGAATAATAGACTCGTGACCCAGGGTAAGGGGGTCGAAGGAACCGGGGAAGACGGCGGTTTTGGGCATGGATTATTTTGCCTTTCTCTTTTGTTGAACTTTCTGAAGCTTGTAAACATCAGCAATATCCTGTGGCCGATTGGCAACAAGTTTACTTGCAATCAGGTCTGAAACATCAATGAATGGTACAACAAAATTCTTACTTTTTACTTCCTTTCTATTGGTGTAACACCTTTCAAATTCGACTGTATGTAAATCAGTGAGAATGTCTATACGGTTGGGCTCAAATCCCAATTGAATAATATTATCCTTTTTAAGAAAATCAGATTCCATCAGATTTAATGTTCCCATTCCAAAATCACTTATGGCTTTTACAACTTTTCCGGCATTTTCTTCTGACTTTTGAATCCAAAAATCAATATCACCGGTATATCTGGGATATCCGTGAAAAATAACAGCCATTCCTCCAACAACCAGGTACTTAACATTGTTGTTGTTTAGGCAACCAATAAAATCCTCATAATCCTTCGTAAAAAGGTTCATTTCCAGTTGTTAAAGGACCTTATGTTAATAACTGTTTTATCCATCTTATCTGAAAGGTCAAACGCATAAAAATAGTGTTGTCGCAACTGACTACCGATTCTTAATAATTCAACAGGTGTTAATAATGACCAGTCCGTAAGACTTACATCTTCACTCTGATTCAAAGAAACCTGCCGGACAACCTTTTTAATCATCTTTTGAATTTACGAAAAATCCAGCGTCTAGTGGGAATAAAAAATTACATTTCTAAGTACGTATATTTAATTTTATTTGTAAATTCGTACGTACACATTATAATTTTGGAAATGAGCAAATTAACACTAAGCGTTGACGCGGGCATTATTGCAAAAGCAAAGGAATATGCTTTGAATAAAGGAGTCAGCTTATCTGAACTGGTCGAAAATTATTTCAATCAATTGGTCAAAAAAAAAAACGCCTCGCCAATAAGTGACGAGTTTCTGGAAATAACCGGCATGTGGAAGGACATTAGAGAGTCGAATAAAGAAATGAGATCCAGGCTATGGAAAAAATAGTTTTTGACACAAACATTCTTATCGACATTTCCAGGGGCAATTCAGCAATTTTGAACACGATAAAAAAATTAGCTCCAAAATCTCTTTTTATAAGCGCTATAACGGGAGGTGAATTTTTGAACGGAGCGAGAAACAAAAACGAACTTCACTTGATTCAGCGACACCTGAATCAGTATAGCATACTCCCATTAACTTCCGGAATTTCGGAGCTGTTCGTGGAATTAATGAATAAGTATACGCTTAGCCATAAACCTTTTGTCCCCGATTTGCTTATTGCAGCGACCTGTATTCAATATAATCTACCGCTTTACACTTCTAATGTGAAAGACTTTAGGTTTATAACAGGCCTGAAATTGGTTTGAAACAAATCCGCATCAACAGAGCATAGAAAAAAACAATAAAAATTACCACGCTTCAGGAACACTCAGAGCAGTATCCCGAAAAGGAGTACAAAACGTTACCTTTACATTCTAAAACTGAGGATTGAACGAACATTTTGACATTAAGTTTTATTTATTTCTATTTGGTGTTATTACTCTTTTCGGGAGTGTTATATCTCACCTATTTTACAATGGCAAATTCTCTGTAATACTTCTTTTTTTTTCAGCCTTGTTTCTTTTCTCCTTTGCCGCACTTTTATATCCTGTTCTCAATCTTTGGGATGAGCGTTTTCACGCTCTTGTTGCAAAAAATCTGATGATGCATCCATTTATGCCAACCTTATACGACGATCCTGTCGTCATTACTGATTATAATTTTTGGGTCTTTTCCCATGTTTGGTTGCATAAACAGCCGCTCTTTCTTTGGCAAATCGCCTTAAGCTATAAGCTATTTGGAGTAAATGAATTTACGACTAGAATTCCAAGTGTTGTTTTATCAAGCTTACTGGTTTCCCCTTTTTATCGTACAGGTAAAATTCTTGGAAATAAAAAAATTGGATTTTACGCTTCTTTGCTTTTAGTTACTTCGTTTTATTTAATGGAGCTGATTTCGGGATGCAGGGGAACGGATCACAACGATGTTTCGTTTATGGCGTATATTTCTTTGAGCTTTTGGTGTTGGATAGAATACATTAATTCAAAAAAGAAAAGGTGGTTAGTTTTAGTCGGATTGTTTTCAGGATTTGCGGTTTTATGTAAATGGATAGTGGGTTTGCTGGTATACATATCTTGGGCAGCCTACGCTTTCAAGGAAAACAGATGGAAGTTATTGAAGTACAAGGATATTGGAATTTCATTTGTAATAACATTCGTAATTGCATTCCCTTGGCAGCTGTATACTTACCTCAAATATCCTGTTGAATACAGAAGTGAAAATTTGTATAATATCACCCATTTTTTTGCTCCGCTTGAAGGTCATTCGGGAGATTATTTTTATTATTTAGCTCACATGCATGAACTTTATGGCGGTCTGGTTCCTTATCTGATAATCCCCGGATTAATCGTTTTTTATAGGAGATCGAATTCGAAAAGCATTTTTACAGCTTTGTTTGTAACCATTTTTGCCGTATTTGTTTTTTTCTCTTTAGCTGAGACCAAATTATCCTCTTATACCTTGGTTCTTATATTGCCAATATTTATAATTATGGCTTTTTTTATGGATTACCTTGTTAGCCTAATTGAAAAATTGAAACTGCTAACTGTGATCAATAGGGTCATCTTTTTCGTGGCTCTATTACTGCTAATAATTATGCGGATTGACTATAAATCCTGGCATGAAAAATATTCCTTTAGGGGACCGGACAATGAATACCTTTCAGCTATGAAGCATAACAAAAATGTTTTTGAAAGCCTTCAATTACCTAAAAATGCTGTTGTTTTCAATGTGCTTCATAACTATACCGAAGCGATGTTCTATACAGGATTGCCCGTATACGGATTTATTCCTTCTAAGGAACAATACCTAGACCTTAAGAATAAAAATCGAATTGTGGCTTTATTCAGACCAAAAGACCAATTATTCCCACCCTATTTGCAGGAGGATAAAAGCACTATAATGCTGAATGATACTATTAAAGCAATTTGGTAATCAAATGGCTTCATCTTTCTGAACAAATTCTCTGTACCTCTAGTCATTACAGCCTGTTGGGGTTAAGGTCAAAGTTTGTCCAACAGGAACAGAAAAAGCTCCGGTTGAACCCGTTGGAGCGATTGAAATAGAATTTACCAATCTAAAAACATTGCAATCTCCACTTGGACTTACAGCAATTGAGACAGTGGGTGCAATTGATATGCTTGAATAGACTGAAGGTGTATACGTGCTTAAGTTGCTCTGAGATACAACGGTTGCAGTATTTGAGCAATTAGAAGTTGGCAAATTATAATAATAAAAATGATCCACAGCCATATATTAAGTAAAGCGAAGTAATATTCAGGTTTGTCACTCTTCATGGGACAATGGACAAATTTCCGTATAGAATGACCGACTATTTTATAGGGATGAAAACCTGGTAATAACCTGAATGAATAGAAAAAAAACATTACTTCTGACCTTCATGATCCATTATCCATTGGGCTTCCAATGTCATAATTGAATCAATGGAAATTCCTCTTTCTTTTGAACGCTTAATCAGACTTCCAATCCAATCTGGATTTTTCAGCATCTCCGATTTCATACGGCCAACCGACCTGCCTCCGCCATATATTTTATAGGACACAGAAGGCAGATCAAAATAGTCCGGATTGAGGTCTTCCATTCCATAGGGATTCCAATTCAGATACAAAAAAAGGTCGGTATTCACGGTGTCTCTGGAGCACTTGTATTTGTCTTCTGCGAAGAAGATTGTTTTAGGACATCGGTCCCCACTACACTTGCTAAGAATCAAAGCATCCATGCTGTTTGCCCAAAAGTTAAACCGATCTATATTTTGGTCAAAATCAGAAAAACCAACAATCAGTTTTGGCGAAGAACAGGGCATTCCGTCTAAAATTCCCGACAACAAATTCAAGCGATCTCTGTATTCCCTGCTGGCATTTGCAATATTGATAAATGTCAGAGAGCAAAGAACAAGCGTAAGCGCATAATAGTTAACATCTTTTTCGATCCTGTAATACAGTACGGAAAACAGCAATACAAACATAAATATGCCCGGCATAAAAGATTTTTCCATCATTTGGTCTGAATCGCCTGCACTAAACGCAAGAATGCTGACAATTGTAAATGCCAGAAAAGAACAGGTACAAAAAATCATTTCAGAATACTTCCCGGATTTAAGCCATACTAAAAATAGTATTACTATAAATGAAAAATAGGTAGTCGGTATTCTTGAAACGAAAAATTGATACGGATACAAGGCGAAAAAGTGATGCAATGAATCTCTAAAATGATACAAATGCTGGTATACTCTTCCATCATAACCTCCTTTAGGCGTGATTACCAATTTGATTGTCAAAATAAGCAGACAAAAACCGGCGGACAGAATTGCCTTTTTAAGGTCCGTTTTATTTTGAATAACCGAAAATCCTATGACAAATAATACTGCAAAAATGGCTATCGGATGCGTGAGCAAAGCCCATACCAATATCCCCACTAAAATACTATGGGATTTCAGACCTGTTATCTCCTTCCCCCTCGAATACAAAAATCCATAAAGCAATGAACTTATTGCCAATACCTGATGTGTTTCGGTTATGGAATGAAAAAAAGTGGAGGAAACGCCAATCAATAATGAAAGAACTGTAGCCAAAGCTGCCTCCCTGCACTTAAAAACGGAAGCGTTGATCCAGATAATAATAAGATATTCCAAGGGAAAACTAACGGAATACACATACAACAGCAATTTCATCGGAAGGTGCAGATACACCCCTATTAACAAAGGAATTTGAGTGAAAATAACACCAAACCGATTTTCCTGAAAAAAGAATTTTTTGAAATTAACTACCTGAAACAGCTGATAAGAACAATCTGTGTTCAACATTCGTTCGTAGGCATAAACAATGCTAAAAACGATGTATACCGTTATTAAAACGAAAAACAGTTCAGGCGCTTTTACTTTTTTCATTCTAACGAAGATCAGCGAATATAAGGTTTTTACCATAATTCTATTACCTTTAATGCTTGCGGCCAAAAAGATTCAGATCCGGCTGTGGTATACTAAGAAATGGTTTTTAGCAGCGTTGTATTCCTTCTCTATTTCCTTCCTCCACTGTTATTGATCTATTTCATTCTGCCTGATAAGCTGAAAAACAGCTGCCTGCTTTTGGGCAGTATCTTTTTTTACAGCTGGGGAGCTCCGCGTTTTATATTCATTGTACTGGCTACAACCACGCTTGATTTCTTTCTGGTAAAATGGATGCATGCACAACGTTCAGTAAACCGAAAAAAAACAATACTGATACTTTCTGTTTGCATGAATGTAGGGCTTCTGTTTTACTTTAAATACTGCAATTTTTTCATTGACAATATAAACAGCCTGACAGGACTATTTCACTTGCACCCTCTGAAATGGCTGAACGTTGTCTTGCCAATAGGTATTTCATTTTACACCTTTGAAAGCTTAACCTATGTCATTGATGTATACCGGGGAGAACACGCTCCGCTGAATAAGTTCTGGAATTATCAGCTGTACATTATTCTCTTTCCGAAACTCATTGCGGGACCCATTATCCGTTACAGCCAGATTGCAGACCAGATTACCGATCGTTTTTCAAACTATTCGGTTGACCTGGTACTTTCGGGTTTTTACCGGTTTGTAATCGGACTCTCCAAAAAGGTTCTAATTGCCAATACAGTGGGTTCTGTTGCTGACAAAATTTTTGCAACGGATATTTACTCCATTAATTCGGCAAATGCATGGATCGGCATGTTGGCCTACACCTTTCAGATTTATTTTGATTTCTCTGGTTATTCAGACATGGCCATTGGAATCGGACAAATGTTGGGATTTACGTTTCCTGAAAATTTCAATAATCCCTACACCTCAAAAAACATAACTGAATTCTGGAGGCGTTGGCACATGACTCTGGGCGCATGGATGAAGAATTACCTGTATATACCACTGGGCGGAAACAGAGTACTGTCAAAAAAAAGGTTGTATTTCAACCTCTGGATTGTTTTTATTCTTTCCGGCTTTTGGCATGGGGCATCCTGGAACTTTATCGTTTGGGGGATTTTTCACGGTACGTTTTTGGTACTGGAACGACTGGGCTTGCAAAAAATAGTGGCAAAATCCGGAAGTATTCCCAGTACGCTTATTACATTTCTAACCGTCTCTGTTGGCTGGATTCTTTTCAGAACAAGCTCCTTAGGCTTCGCAGCAAGATTCATAAAAAAACTTTTCATTCTGAACTTATCTAAAAATGAAATTGCTTACCCCAACGATTTCAAAACCTTTTTTATCCTCGCTGTTTTTTTCTCATTCTTTATTTCGATACCTTTTTTTAAACGCATTCAGGACACCATTTATTCAAAATCACATTCCTTTAAAAAGCAATTCGTTTATTCTTTCTTTGCAATGATTTTGCTTTGCATTTCCATCGCATCCATCACAACCAGCAATTTTAATCCCTTTATCTATTTCAGATTTTGACCGAAGCCAGGAAAATAGTCGTGAGGAAGACGATAATGGGTAGCATGCTCCTTATTTGGCTTTTGCCGGCATTTCAATCTTTGAGGCCTTTTACGGTTATTGGCCCCTTAGATGGAGATATACAACTTAACCCTGATGTTCACTGGAACCCTCAGCTATGGTTCAATGGTTCTTATTCCAAACAGAAAACAGCCTATTTAAATGATCAGTTTGGCTTCAGAAACATATTTGTCAGGTTGAGAAACCAAATCAATTATTCTTTCTTCAGAAAACCAACTGCCAGTGATGTAGTTATTGGCAAAAACGGTTTCCTATATGAAGAAAAATATATAAAGGCTTATACGGGGAAAGATTTTATTGGCGAAAGTACCATTTTGGAACTTTTGAAAAAAGCAAAATATATTGCTGATACTTTGAAAAAACTGAACATTGACCTGGTTTTGCTTTATGCCCCGGGGAAGGCAACTTTTTATCCTGAGTACATTCCCGAACATTATTTTATCGGCAGCGATACACTTCATACCAATTATAAATACTTTGTTAAACTTTCAAAACAGCTTGGTTTAAACTATTTGGATTTTAATGCTTTGTTTAAAATACAAAAGAAAACCACTTCCTTTCCCCTTTATCCAAAAACCGGTACCCATTGGAGTATCTATTCCATGCATTATGCATTCGACACGCTAGTGAACTATATTCAGGTGTTAAAGCAACGGCAACTCTCTAAATTCAAATATGACAGTGTGGAATGGTCTTATGATATGAAAACTCCAGATGATGATATAGCAAAAGGATTAAATACGCTGTTTCCCATACCGGCTTTCAAAATGGCCTATCCGGTAATTCAGTTTAAGGATACCCTTGGAAAATACAGACCTCGGGTACTAACGGTTTCAGACAGTTATTGGATGGGAATCTATTGCACTTTTCTGCCAAAAACCATTTTAAAAAATCATGAATTCTGGTATTACTATCAGAAAAATATGGATTACAGTGGTCAGGAAAATGACCCTCTTGATCTCAACCTTAAAAATGAAGTTGAAAACAAGGATATTTTATTAATTATGGCAAGTGAAGCGAGCCTGGCCGATTTTGGATGGGGAATTATTGATGATTTGTATAATTTATACAGCAAAGGGGAAAAAGGATTGAATCACAGGTCAAGGAAAATAATTCTGGAAAGAATGAAAAGAAAAATCAGATCGAATGAAGATTGGATGGCAGACGTCCACCGAAAGGCGCAATTAAATACCATTTCGGTGGATTCAATGATTACCCTGGACGCTATATGGGCAATTCGTGATGACGAAAGCCTGAAAAAAAAATATCAGGAAAAGCCTGATTTTAAAGAAATTAGGGTCATCAAAAATAAAATGCTGAAGAATGATAAATGGATGGAGATTATTACTAAAAAAGCTAGAAATCAAAATGTTTCTGTTGATTCTATGATGACCATTGACGCGAACTGGATGATCAACCCCGAAAAGTAAACTTATTTAACCCTCTATTACAGCTTCTGTACCTTAAGTCTTCCTAAGTTAACCGTAGGGATTTTATCCTGAATTACTTTTGCTGTGTCAGGTAAAATTTCAGCCCGAACCATGGAATACCTTGTTGCGGATGCCATCCAATGATAAAATGGGAAACTGCCCAATAATTCAAAACTGCCATCTTGTTTTGATACGGTATGGAAGGAACTCGACCACCATTGGTTCCATCCTAGAATGACTCCTCCTTCAATTGGTTTATTATTTTCATCCATCAGGTAGCCTTTCAATCTGAATTTTTTATGCTGTGAATAGTTATAATAGTTGCTTAGGCAAATACAACTGTCTTTAACCGGTTCAGGGCGAAATGATTTAAATTCATTTACCACAGGTTTTACAGCACCCTTGACGATATACCCGTTCAGGGTTTTAGTTTCTCCCGATCTGCTTAATACGCCCAGGTAGTTTTTTTGAAATTCGGCCAGATCGATATCCATGTATTGCCACCAGGAATAACCCACCCCTCCGCAATTAACAACCTGCTTTACTGTTTTTTTTGCAAACATCCTTTGTTCATTATAACTCACAACACTGTCATCTGCCGCCAGTCCTGTCTCGCCAAGGATCCAGGGAACTGAGATGTATTTCCCGTACCAATAAATTTCATTCCTGACCTGCTCGGGTTCGTATTCGTAAGGGTGCAAAGACAAAAAATCAACATCCAGAATATTCGGATCCCACTTAAACACCTCCCGTATTCCTTCGAGGCCAATTGTCAGCAGCTGATTGGGAGCATATTTCCGTGCCATTTTTTTCCAATGTCTGGAAATGGCCGCAACATCTTCTTTCGTCCTTTCGATGGAATCGAAATACAATGGTTCATTAAAAAAATCATACGCGAGGATAGTGGAATCGTTTTTAAAATAAGCGCCTAGTTTTTTAAAATGTTCTTCGGTAGTTTGCGTTTCGGGAGAACTCCTGATCAATAAAATTGCTTTCAAACCTGCTTCGTTTATGACTTTGAAAAGTCCTGCCAAAGCTTCACAATATTTTGTGTAACTGGTCTTTCCGAATAACATAATAGTAGTATCCCGATGAAATCCAACGCGTGCTCTTACCGACAATTCTCCTGTTTTTTTATCTTCTACTTCTTCTTCCCCAATTCCTACAATCCGAACAGTGTTGAATCCCATTTCCCTGATCAGTTCCATCTCGGCTTTCAGTTTCAAGATGCAAGAGTCCTTCGGCAGATAGGCACTGTTTGGGTCATCTGAATAACAAAAATCAGGGCAGGCCCATAGCTCCTTTTGATTAGCTTCCATCCAAACTCCATAATTCAAAGCAACAGGATAAAAGGGGGCATCGTGAAGTCTGAAATGGCCATCTTTTATCGAAACAAAATTTATGTTTTTCTGTTTTTCACAGGAAATAAAAAAAATTATAATCAGAAAAAAAATAAGAAAGCTTTTCATTTGAGCTAATAAGTTAATTCATTTTGTAAATATATCATTAACTTGGCCAACCTATTATGAAAATAAAAATTTCAGGGATTTCTATTTGCCTTGTGGTCGCAGTTTGCCTGATCATGGATATGAATTTTCAGAAATGGAAGCAGCAGGAAGGAGTAATTGAAAACGATATCCATATGTACTATGGGTATTTACCTGCTCTTTTCATTTACCAGGATATTAAACTCGAAAAAAGCAATTATCTGGTCGATGGCAATTATTATTTCTGGACAGTTAAAACTCCGGATGGAAAGAGCGTAATAAAAATGACAATGGGGCTGGCCTATCTGTATGCCCCGTTTTTCTTTACAGCTCATGGGTACGCCAAGCTGTTCAACTACCCTGCAACTGGATTTTCAGAACCTTACAAAATATCGCTTTTGCTGGGGACCCTGGTTTATCTGCTGATTGGCTTATTAGTTGTCAGGAAAATATTGGCTCATTACAAATTTTCTGACCTGCAGATTTCCATTTCCCTCTTATTAACCGGCCTTGGAACCAATATAGTATGCTATTCAACACTTGGCGCCCCAATGCCCCATGTATTCAACTTCTGCCTTTTCGCATTGTTTCTATATTTTTCAATTAAGTGGCATGAGAAGCAATCCATTAAAAATACAATACTACTGGGATTGATATACGGCATCATAACGCTCATTCGCCCTTCAAACGCAGTCCTTATTATCGTTTTTATCTTTTTTGACGCGAATTCCTTTAAAAGCATCAAGGATAAGATAGTACTCATCTGCAAGAAGCCTTTTCTTCCCGTTTTATTTTGCTTCCTCATTCTGCTGGTATGGCTACCTCAGCTTCTTTACTGGAAAGAAGTTACAGGTAGCTATTTTATTTATTCCTACCCAAATGAAGCTTTTTTCTTCAATCACCCGCATATCATCGATGGTTTATTCAGTTTCCGGAAGGGCTGGCTGACTTATACGCCTATTATGAGTTTTGCACTTTTAGGGTTCCTTTTTATGAATGACGAATTGAAACAGATTAGGTTTTCTCTGCTCTTGTTTCTGATCCCGAATCTTTACATTATCTTTTCCTGGTGGTGCTGGTGGTATGGAGGAACTATGGGGCAAAGGGCTTTAATCGATAGTTACGCATTGATGGCTGTTCCGTTGGCTTCATTTATAAAATTTCTAAGCAAAAGCTCAGTTGTTTACCGGATTTTATTTTTTTGTATGGCCCTTTTCTTTGTATGGCTTAATGTTTTTCAAACCTTCCAGCTCTTCAATGATTCACTGCATTATGATGCCATGACCAGCGAGCTGTATTTTAAACAATTCGGGAAACTGACCAAAATTACGGATTTTTACAAGTATTTGAATCCTCCGAATTATTATGAAGCTGCGAAAGGAAATGATTGTGATGACAACAGCCACATGAAAATCATAAATGACAACAATCATATTGAACTATTAGCATCCAATGCGAATTTTTTATCTGCCGAAAAATCTGACGGGAGTGTAATTACGGCAAACCAACCCTTTGCCGGTAAAAAAGAAATATTTATTATTTCTTTTTTACCGGATAGACGTGTTTCTTTTCAGGCATTTGATAGGCATTTTCTGTGTGCAGAACTGAGACGTCAGAATGAGATTACCTATACAAGAGATAATACAGGAAGCTGGGAAAGTTTTGAGCTTGTAAAACTGGATAACAATTCGATCGCCCTGAAGGCCGCAAATGGTAATTATTTAAGTATTGATGAAAAATCGATGCAACTTTTTGCAAGAGCAAAATCGATAGGCAAAAACGAAACATTCATCCTTATTCATACCAATGTTTCGTTTCCGTAATCATAAGGTTCCATTCAGTAACTAATTTGCGACTGACATCACAAAAAGGGTGATTGTAACATTTTATTCGGTCAATATCATTCTTTTTGTGTCAATGATTTTTCCATCAACAACTAATGAATAAACAAACATTCCAGGAGTTAGTTCATTACCACTAATT
>JABDFU010000025.1 GCA_013286385.1 Bacteroidota bacterium | reverse complement strand
ACGGTCAATTCATTGTCTTTTCCGATCACCGCAGTTGCCGAAAAACCGGGATTGAGTGTATCGTGATTGTATTTTGCATCCGCCGAATTAACCGTTACGGATTTGATTTTGCTGGCATCTTTGATAGAGCCGGTTACAACTGCTTCCTGCTTATCTGCAGGAAGCCTGACCCTGTTTTTCTCGTCTGATTTAGGGAAGATCAATTCGATTTCCGGCTTGAACGTCTCACGGTTCAATTCAAAAAGCCTGGCATCAGCAGCTTTCATCATTTCTTTGGCAGTTGAATTTCCGGGAGCTATGGTCGTAATTTTTTCGTAATCGGCAGAGGCCAGCTTAAAACTCGTCACCTGCTCGTAATTCGAGGCCCGGCGGTAATAAGCGGCCAGATTTTTGGGATTCATCCCGATTACTTTTGAATAATCGAATATCGCATTCTGAAATTGTCCCAATTTTTCATAATATTCGGCCCGCTTCATAAAAAGGTCTTCATTGTTCATGTCCACCGCAATTACTTTTGAAATGTCATTTACAGAAGCTATGTAATCATTCTTACTGGCATAAATCATACTTCTGGCATAATAAACATCCTTGTTGTTCGGATCTTTTGCCAAAGCAGCAGCCGCAACACCCATTGCCTCGTCCGTTTTTTTAAGTCTGTTTTCCTCCAGCATAAGCCCAACATAAGCCGGAATATATTTTGAATCCCAGGATTTAGAGTTCTTGTATTCACTCTCTGCGGTAATGTAATCCTGAGTGCTGTCCAGTACAACAGCGTGATAATAATAGGCTGTAGCAGACTTCCTGTTGTCCAGCCAAAGAGATGTTGCTTCCAATGCATCTTTGTAATTCTTAAGCTTAAGCAGATTTTTTACCAGGTATTCCAGAGCAAGATTGTATTCCTTATCCAGGTTTATAGCTTCTCTCAGCATAAGGTCTGCATCTGCATACTTACCCATTTGATAATACATTCTTCCTGCGTTGTAATAAAATTCTTTGTCTTTGGGTGCAATAACGATTCCCCGCTTGTAATCATCCAGTGCGCTGGCAGTCCTTCCTGTTTTCTCATAACACAAAGCCCTGCCCAGGTAAGCCTTACTGTATTTAGGGTCCATATCCAATGCCTTGGTATAATTATTGATGGCATCTTCGTAATTGAAATTTTCCTGAAACTGCTCGGCAATAGCGCAAAATTTCTTTGGCGTTTGGGCGTTTGACCTGAAACAACAAACGATGAGAAAACACAGGAGAAGCCCTTTTCTAAACATGCTGTACAAAAATAAAAAAAACGGTCAAAGAAATTAATTAAAATCAGGTAGATTTGAATAAAATCGATTGGCAAAAATGAGCAGAATCGAAATTCAGCCCGGAAAAGGCAAACTCCTTATTGCCGAACCCTTTATGAAAGACCCTTATTTTAAAAGGGCTGTTGTTTTGCTGGCCGATCACGATGAAAAGGGCTCCTTCGGATTTATCCTTAACAAAGCGATCGAACTCGAACTCAATTCGGCCGTTGTCGATTTTCCTGAATATACAGGTTCTCTTTATCTCGGCGGCCCGGTAGGTACCGATCAGCTCTTTTACATTCACAGTATGGGTGAAACGATCCCCAAAAGCATCGAACTTTTTCCGGGTGTCTGGTGGGGAGGCGATTTCAAAAAAATCAAAAACTGTATCCGTAAAAAAGAATGCCGCCCTGAACAGATACGGTTTTTCGTCGGCTATGCCGGATGGGATCCAAGCCAGTTGGATAAGGAACTTAAAGAGAAATCCTGGATTGTTTCAAAACCCGAAATCGATACAATTATGAAGCCCGATACCACCGACCTTTGGAACCGAGTCGTCAGATCTCTGGGTGGTGAATACCGTATGATGGCCAACTTTCCTGAAGATCCTCAGTTGAATTAATTAGCATTCCTGCGAAGGGAACCGAGGTGGGTTTATTTTTCTTCCAGCCAGGCCTTTCTAAGCCTGGCCTGCTCAGGGCTGATGTTGGTTTCCACAGTCAGAACATCCTTCACGGCCAGTTCAACAGGGACGAGCTTGACGCTCAGTTTCATCTTATGAGGTTTCCCGTTTTCATCCTTGCGGACGATGTTCAGTTTCAGCACGGATCCTTCTTTGGCATGATCGACATACTCCTCCAGTACTTTTTCCACCGTTTTAATCTCCAGTTTTTTTCCGTTAATTTTAATCAGATCATCTCCCACTTTCAGTCCAATGCTTTTCCCAAAAGCATTGGCGTTTTTATAGCTGTCCGGATGAATATAAAATTTACCGGTTTCCATATCGTAAGCCGGATTGATGCCTCCCAGCGGAGAAATAAGCTGTTTCATGACAGAATCCTTAAACGTGATTCCTATCCTTTTTAATTCTTCCGCAAGCGGAAGAGGTTTGTTTCCTGAAACATAGGTAGTCAGGAAAACCCCTATTTCAGGATAGGTCAGTCTTGTAATTTCTGAAAACAACTCGTTATCCTTAAAGGACTTGTCCTTGCCGTATACTTTAGACAGATCCTTCATCAGGTTCTGCAATCCGTAGCTGCCCTTGGAACAGGTCCTGAGTTCGATGTCCAGACAGAGACCAATCAGGGCTCCTTTCTGATATACATTGTCATACTGATCTTTGTATTTTTTAAGGCAGCCGAGGCTCATTTCTGTAAACGGCAGGGTATCGTTAAATGCTGCCGCTGCTTCAATTTTTTTGTGCAGTACATCTGCATAGCCCTCAAGGTTTATCAACCCGCTTACCACCTGCACATGACCGGCACAATATTCAGTCAATCCTTCGTACATCCAAAGGTGAGCAGACATTTTGGGAACATTGTAATCAAAATTTCCAATTTCCTCCGAGTGAATGCTTAAGGGAGTAATGATGTGAAAAAATTCATGCGCGGCAAAATCCCTCACCTGACTGGCCAGTTCGGAGGCATCCATTTCAGGAAAAACATAAAACGATGAATAGGAATGTTCAAGAGCGCCATAAGCCCCTGACCGTGGGGCTTCCGAAAGAATATCAATAATAAAGGCATATTTGGCTATGGGCAGCTTTCCTCCCAGATAATCCTTTTGCGCGTTCAAAATGGTACTTATGGTTGCGGCAATACGACCGGCATTGTCTGTCTTTTTTGCAGAATAAACTGAAATTAAAATCCGGGCTCCTCCGATACTCAGGGTAGTGGTATCGGGCACGCAAAACATAATAGGTGAATCAACCAGACGCATGTAATCAGATACCGTATACGTTTCCCCGGTTGCCGTATTCTGGTCTGAGACGAGTGAAGTTGACCCGTAGAATTTACGTGGTTTTCTGAATTCAAGCTGAAAAGGATTCAATTTATAGCCGTCAAAGTATCCGAAAAAACCGTGCGTATTGATCACGAAATTTTTGTCCTTTTCTATATTCGTTCCTCCCGGCTCAAAAACAAAATTGTCCGTGATTTTAGTATGCCAGGTGTCCTCCACCCTGTAGGTAATTTTTCCTATTGTCTTTGCCTTCCTGATTTTCCAGCTATTGATGTCCAGGCGCTCAGTTTCCAGGGCTTTTCCTTCTTTGTCCAGAACCGTAAAGTCAGAAACAAAGCGTCCGAAATCGTACACCGCATAGGTTCCCGGAACAATGGCCGGCAACCGGTAAATAACTTCATCAGTGGTAAAATCAGGTGGTGTCAGGCTGACTTCGAGGCGGTCGTTCTGAACGGTTGTCAGATCTGCAAAAAAATGATACGACGCATCTGCAAAAACCGGGTTTGCTGCCAGTATAAGTCCGAGACTACTACTAAAGAGAAGAAATCGTATTCTGTTTTTCAAAATAGAAGTTTTAGTTTTTAAAATCGCAGTTTTAAACCGTCAAAGGCAAGTGAAACCAAGTCCGGCAATTCTTTTTCCACCTGCTCATACTTACCAAGCTGATGGCTAATGTGTGTGAAATAGGTCTTTTCTGCTCCCAGTTCTTTGGCAAGGGCAACGGCCTGATCCAGGGTGTAATGGGACACATGTTTTTCCCTTCGAAGTGCATTCAAAACCAATACCTTCGATCCTTTGATCTTTTCTTTTTCACTGTCAGCGATTGAATTCGCATCCGTTATATAGGTAAAATCACCTACTCTGAAACCCAGCACCGGCAATTTATGATGATACACTTCAATGGGAATAAAGGTAGTGGAACAAATGGTAAAAGGAGCTGAGCCGATTTCAAACAAATTGATTTCGGGAACTCCGGGGTATTTCAGGTCTTCAAAAACATAAGGGAATTCCCTTTTAAGCGCCAATTGAACGCGTGCTGTGGCATATACGTCAATTTTCTTTTTCAATATGTAATTAAATGCCCGTATGTCGTCCAATCCTGCAACATGATCCTTGTGTTCATGTGTAAAAAGAACCGCATCAAGCTGTTTGACCTTTTCTCTGAGCATTTGAAATCTGAAATCAGGTCCGGTATCGATCACAAAAACTTTTCCTTTATCTTCAATAAGTACAGAGCTACGCAACCTGTTGTCTTTGGGATTTGCTGACTGACATACCTCGCAGGGGCATGCGATAACCGGTACACCCTGGGAAGTGCCGGTACCCAAAAAGGTAACCGTCATTTTGCGACGGGCATTGGATACATCTTCATCAGTGAATTCAGACAATAATCAACCTCCGCTTTACTTGAGTATTTACTGAACGAAAATCGTACCGAAGGCCTGCTCTGGTCAGATCCGATGGCCCGAAGAACATGAGATCCCTGGTTGCTGCCTGAAGTGCAGGCGCTTCCGCCGGACGCGGCAATGCCATCGATATCCAGATTAAACAGCATCATTTCAGCCTGTGGATTGGCCGGAAAAAGCACATTCAGTATTGTATAAAGACTGCTCCCTCCTGCATCGCCGTTGTAAGCGATATCAGGAATGGCGGACTCCAGCCTTTGCATCATGTACTTTTTGATTTCTGTAATCTGCTGCTGATGTGCAGCCATGTCCCTGTGAGCAATTTCCATTGCTTTGGCAAGACCCACAATTCCGTGTACGTTTTCTGTTCCCCCTCTGCGGTTTCGCTCCTGGGACCCTCCGTAAATAAATGGTCCTGTATGGATGGCGCTATTCACATACAAAAAACCAACTCCTTTGGGACCGTGAAATTTATGGGCCCCGCAGGTCACATAATGCACCTTGTTCGCTTGCAGATCCATTGCATAATGAGCCATGGTCTGAACAGTATCCGAATGAAAAACCGAATTGTATTTTTCACACAACAGCCCGACCGCTTTCATGGGTAACAGGTTACCTATTTCATTATTGGCATGCATCAGGGAAACGAGCGATCTGCCCTTTTCTTTCAGCAAGTCCTCCAGATGATCGAGGTCAATATGTCCGTTCGCTTTCAACTTAACAAAGCTCAATTCAATTCGTCCCTGCTTCTCCAAAGCCTCCAGGGTATGAAGAACGGCATGGTGTTCAATTTTTGAACTGATTGCATGTTTAAGGCCTAAATCCCTGACACTGCAGAAAATGGCCTGGTTGTCAGCTTCTGTTCCTCCGGAAGTAAAAAAAATTTCTGAAGGAGAAACGTTGAGAAGCCTGGCGATCGTTTTTCTCGAATTTTCAATGAAAGCCCTGGTTTGTCTTCCAAAGCTATGAATTGAAGATGGGTTTCCATAGAAATCCTTCATTACCGGAACCATCGCATCCAGAACTTCCGGCTCGATTGGCGTTGTTGCCGCATTGTCAAAGTAAACCTTCACGTGCTACTATTTTTAATACTTCAAATTTACGGATTATTGTACAATCCGTTGGGTTTTTATCAGTTCCCGTATGTCCAGCATAATTTTCTTCGCCAGGTTATCTGCAGTCGTTTCAGACTCGCTTTCAGAGTATATCCGGATAATGGGTTCTGTATTTGATTTTCTAAGGTGTACCCATTCTTTTGAATTGAATTCAATTTTCAGCCCGTCAATCGTATTGATCGGGTGTTTTTTATATTTCTCCTGAATTCCTTTGAGTACCAGGTCAACATTCAGTTCAGGTATCAATTCGATTTTATTTTTTGAAATATGATATCCCGGATAAATCGAACGAAGCATGGAGCAACTCTTGCCGTATTTGGCAAGATGGCTCAGAAAAAGAGCGATCCCGACCAGGGCATCCCTGCCGTAATGAAGTTCGGGATAAATAATTCCTCCGTTTCCTTCTCCGCCGATAAGCGCTTTGAATTCCTTCATCAACCTGATGACATTAACTTCGCCTACGGCTGACGCGGCATAATTACCTCCGGCTTTTTCAGTGATATCTCTCAGGGCACGTGTAGATGATAAATTAGAAACCGTATGCCCTGCTTTAGGGTTATTTTTCAGCACATAATCCGCAACAGCAACCAGGGTATACTCTTCACCGAACATTTCTCCGTCTTCGCTGACAATAGCCAGCCGGTCTACGTCGGGGTCTACTGCAATTCCCAGATGGGCTTTTGATTTAGCAACCGTTTTTGCAAGTTCTCTTAAGTTTTCAGGCAGAGGTTCCGGATTGTGCTGAAATTCACCGTTCGGCTCGCAGCCAATCTTTACAATGTCCTCCACTCCAAGCGCATTCAGCAGTAAGGGTACCACAACTCCACCGGAGGAATTCACACAATCAATCACGACCTTAAACTTCCTGCTCCTGATGGCTTGAACGTCAACAAGCGATAGTCCCAGTATTTTTGAAATATGTTTTTGAAAATACGTATCATTTCGCTTTATCTTTCCCAGAACATTTACCTCAGCAAATGAAAACTGTTCCTGCTCAGCTATTCTCAGCACCTGCTCTCCCTCCTGTTCAGAAATAAATTCTCCCTTTTCATTCAACAACTTTAAGGCATTCCATTGCTTGGGATTGTGACTGGCGGTTATGATAATTCCCCCATCGGCATGTTCCTCCGGAACAGCAATTTCCACCGTTGGGGTCGTCGAAAGCCCGATGTCAATGGCGTCAATACCAAGTCCCTGGAGCGTTCCCAACACCAGGTTATTGACCATATCACCTGATATGCGGGCGTCTCTTCCCACCACTATATGTATACGCTGGCTTTTGGATTGCTGTTTTACCCAGGATCCGAAAGCGGCCGTATATTTTACCACATCCACAGGTGTCAGGCCTTTGCCCGAAGCACCGCCTATGGTGCCCCGTATACCCGAAATCGACTTTATAAGTGCCAAGATCTATCGTTTTTGAAGTGTACAAAGATAAATTATTATTGCTCATCCGGGCTGTGTATTCCCTTTAGGGTAGAACTTAAGTTCCTTGGGTATAAATCCTTACCTTTGTCACATCATTTCAGAACAGCATGTCAGAAAATAATGAAGATTTTGAGGAAGGGGAAGATCAGGAAGCAGCCCGACTGGTTGAACGCTTTGAAAAAATGATCGCTTCAGGCTCAACCATGTTTTTCGACGCTCACGAACTCGAGGAAATTGTTGAATATTACATTGACGAGAATAATCACAAACAGGCTCTGACAGCTATTGAATTTGCCCTCAAAAATTATTCCTTCGCAACCTTCTTTCTTTTGCGCAAGGCACAGCTTTTATCTGCTGCCAATCAAACCCACCAGGCCCTGGAAATACTCAGTCAGGCCGAACGCCTTGATCCGGCCAATGACGAGCTGTTCATGACAAAAGGAGGTGTTTACAGTCAGATGGGACTTACAGACCAGGCCATCGAAAACTACAAAAAAGCATTGGACTTTACCGAAGTTCCGGACGAGGTGTATTTAAATATGGCTTTTGAATTTGAAAACACCGGAAAAACCGAGGATGCAATTTATTACCTTAAAAAGTCGGTTCAGGCCAATCCCGAAAACGAAGCGGCCCTTTACGAACTTGCTTTCTGCTATGAAATAACCAATAAGTCAGAACTGGCCGTCAGCTTTTATACAGAGTTTCTCGATAAGCATCCGTATTCAAAAACAGCCTGGTTTAACCTCGGCGTAGCCTACAACCGGCTCAAGCTATATGAAAAAGCCCTTCTGGCTTACGATTATTCCATTGCTATTGACGATACATTCGCTTCTGCTTATTTTAACAAAGCCAACGCGCTTGCCAATCTTGAACGTTACGACGAGGCGATAGAAACGTACAAAGAAACATTCCTTTACGAACTGCACGATGCCCTGGCCTACTATTACATCGCTGAGTGCTACGAAAAGAAAGAAAATTACGATCAGGCTCTTGTTTACTACAGCAAGGCCAGCAAAACAGATCCTCAGCTTGCCGATGCCTGGCTGGGCATCGGAATTTCGCTGGATTCACTTGATCGCACATCCGAAGGTATTCATTACATAAAAAAGGCGCTTGATCTTCAACCCGAAAATCCCATATTCTGGTACGTTTACGGAGATATTCAAAGCAAAATGGGGTTTGTCGAAGAGGCGGGGATAGCCTACAACAAGGTAACCGAACTCGAACCCGAAAACAAAGAAATCTGGCTCGATTATTCGAACCTGCTCGATAGCCAGTCAGACAAAACAGGAGCTTTGGAAATTCTGGCTGAAGGGGTCAAAAACCATCCCGACAATCCCGAGTTGCTTTACCGCATTTCTGCCTGCCTGTTCAGCGCCGGTCAAAAACAGGAAGCTCTGAGTTTTCTGCACAAAGCCCTGGGGCTTGATTATGACAAACACATCGACCTGTTTGAATACATGCCACAGCTAAAGGAAAATCCTGCTGTTACAGGCCTTATTGAATCCTATAAAAAATGAATTTCGAACTCAGTCACCTTCCTTCCCGTATTGAAAAACCACGCAAGAGCGGACTCACCATGATGATGGATAAGGGCCTGAGCCTGCGGCAGGCAGAGGATTTTATCGAACAGAATGCGGAGTATACTGATTTTGTAAAGCTCGGATTCGGAACCTCCTACCTTACAAAAAGCCTCGAAAAAAAAATCAGCATCTACAAAAATGCCGGGATCCGGGTCTATCTGGGAGGAACGCTTTTTGAAGCTTTCATTATCCGTAACCAGTTTGATCAGTACCAGCGGCTTCTGGATAAGCTCAAACTTGACACAGCCGAAGTCTCCGACGGCTCCATTAATCTGGCCCATGAAAAAAAATGTGAATACATTTCCAAACTGGCAAAAAATTTTACGGTGGTATCTGAAGTCGGTTCTAAAGAAGAAGGTTTTGTCATACGACCCGCCATGTGGATCTCGATGATGAAAGCAGAACTCCAGGCCGGTTCGTTTAAAATTATTGCCGAAGCAAGAGAAAGCGGCACAGTAGGAATATACCGTTCAAGCGGGCATGCACATACCCTGCTCATCAATAAAATACTCAGCACCGTCGATAAAAATGATATACTGTGGGAAGCCCCTCAGAAGTCTCAGCAAGTCTGGTTTATCAAACTGCTGGGGGCCAACGTCAATCTGGGCAACATTGGTGCAGATGACGTTATTCCGCTTGAAACACTGAGACTTGGGCTTAGGGGAGATACCTTTTTTACTTTCCTTCCGAAAAATCTTCAAAAACAGGCAAATTAATTGAATTTAAACAGATACGCATGCAAGAACTGACTGTACAGGAATTAAAAAAACTGAAAGACGCCAAGGCTGACTTTCAGCTGATCGACGTAAGAGAGCCCCATGAAACAGAAATCGCCACAATTGGCGGAGAACTTATTCCAATGGGAGAGGTACTGGACAACCTGGACAAAATCAGTAAAGACAAACAGGTAGTGGTCTATTGCAGAAGCGGCAAACGTTCTGCTTCCATCGTGAATGCGCTTGAACAAAGAGGCTACAGCAAAGTGTACAACCTGGCCGGAGGAATACTGGCCTGGGCAGATGCGATTGACCCGGCCATGACTAAATACTGAACCTGAATGATACACTACCTGCTGGATTTGTTTTTGCACCTGGACAAACACCTTACCCATATTGTCCAGCACTACGGAATGCTCTCTTACCTCATTTTATTTCTGATCATTTTTACAGAAACGGGTCTGATCGTAATGCCACTCTTACCAGGGGACTCCCTGCTTTTTGCCGCCGGGGCTATGTGTGCCCTTCCCGGAACAGATGCGGCGGGTTCAACTGCTTTAAACATACTGTTTGTAATTCCCCTGCTCATTGTTGCAGCCCTGATGGGAGATAATGTCAATTATTTTGTCGGACACTTTCTGGGTGAACGTATCAAAAAACGCAGACGTATCCTGTTTTTCAAAAGCGAATACATCACCGATACAGAAAACTTTTACGAAAAACACGGCGGTAAAACGGTCGTCATGGCGCGATTTGTCCCTATTGTCCGCACCATAGCCCCTTTTGTTGCCGGCGCCGGAAGCATGAAATATGCGCGTTATATTTTATTTTGTATCGCAGGAGCCTTTATCTGGGTGACAGGCCTGACCACCCTTGGCTATCTGTTCGGAAACATACCGATCGTCAAAAACAACTTTGAGCTGGTTATTTTCGGGATTATTTTTCTATCCATTCTTCCCGTTATCATTGCATTTGCCAAATCAAGGATGAATAAGGAATGAAGATGAAGGTCTTCGGATTGATCGGATTCCCGCTTGGCCATTCCTTTTCTGAGAAGTATTTCAGGGATAAATTTGTTAAAGAAAAGATCAGCGACTGTGATTACCAGCTCTTCCCGCTGCAATCCATTGATGAATTTACCGGCCTGATTCAAAGCCGGCCCGATCTGGCCGGCCTGAGCGTGACTATTCCATACAAAGAAAAAGTCATTCCTTTTTTATCCGATCTGGATGAAACGGCTAAAGCGATAGGAGCAGTCAACTGCATCAGGATCATCCGAACTCCTGCAGCGTCGGGCCGCTCATCAACTGCCCATTCTGAACCCCGTCTAATCGGATACAATACCGATGCCTACGGCTTTTCCCAAAGCATCAAACCCTTCCTTGAAAGCCGGCACCAGCGGGCCCTGATACTCGGCGCAGGCGGTGCAGCCAAAGCCGTCGAGCACGCGCTGCGGAAGCTGGGAGTTGACACGCTAACCGTAGTCCGCAAACCTGCCCCCACAAAACCCGGCCAACTGCTGTATTCAGAGGTAAACAAAAACGTTCTTTCTTCCCATCTGCTGATTGTAAACACAACACCTCTGGGAACCTTTCCTGACGTTGACGATGCACCGGCCATTCCTTATGAATTCCTGGGTCCTGATCATTTACTCTACGATCTGGTTTACAATCCTCCCGAAACGCTTTTTCTGAAAAGCGGAAAAGCCCGGGGAGCGCAAACCCTTAATGGGCTTAAAATGCTGGAGCTTCAGGCGGACAGGGCGTTTGAAATTTTCAATTGCAGCGATTAGCTCACAGGTTCCTTAATTGTTGCCAATCCCTCTGTAGGAGGTGAAGGACTTGAGAACTTATATTTCAAACTTGCACCCATTTCGGCTCCGACCGCATTATTAATCGCCAATGGCCAATTTAGAAATGTACGTCTCCATATCCTTATCCCCCCTGCCCGACAGATTCAGCACCAGCACTTCCTGCTCCTTGGCTTTCAGATTTTCAAGTTCAGCCAGGGCGTGAGCCGATTCGAGGGCCGGGATAATTCCTTCCAGACGGCAGAGCAAAAAGGCAGCCTTAAGCGCTTGTTCATCGGTAACTGAAGCGAACCTGGCCCGGCCGGTTTTGTGTAAATGAGCATGTATAGGGCCTACTCCCGGATAATCCAGTCCTGCCGAAAGGCTGTAAGGTTCAGTGATCTGGCCATCCTCCGTCTGCATCAGCAGGGTCTTGCTTCCATGTATGATTCCTGGTCTGCCCAGAACACTTGTTGCAGCAGAGTGTCCGCTGTGGATTCCCTTACCGGCAGCTTCAACAGCAATCAATTGAACCCTCTTGTCATTCATAAAATGGTAAAAGGCCCCTGCAGCATTGCTTCCTCCTCCGACACAGGCCACAACATAATCCGGATAATCTCTTCCCGTCTTCTCCGCAAGCTGAATTTTAATCTCAGCGCTGATCACGGCCTGAAAACGGGCCACCATGTCCGGATAAGGATGCGGTCCAACAACAGAACCGATAATGTAATACGTATCCAGCGGATGATTGATCCAGTCCCGTATGGCCTCATTGGTGGCATCCTTAAGTGTTTTGCTGCCGCTCAGGGCAGGAACAACTTTAGCGCCCAGCAATTTCATGCGGGCCACGTTCGGAGCCTGACGCTTTATATCCACTTCGCCCATGTACACCACACATTCCATATTCATCAGCGCGCAGACCGTAGCCGTTGCTACTCCGTGCTGCCCGGCGCCTGTCTCGGCAATGATCCTGGTTTTACCCAAACGTTTGGCCAGAAGAATCTGACCAAGCGTGTTATTTATTTTATGTGCTCCGGTATGATTAAGGTCCTCGCGTTTTAAAAACACATTTGTTTTGTAATGCTCCGACATACGTTTGGCAAAATAAAGCGGAGAAGGACGGCCCACGTAATCCTGCAGAAGGGAATTCAGTTCCTTTTGAAAGGTGGGCTCATTTATGATTCCCAGATAGTTTTTCCGGAGTTCCTCGACATTGGGATACAGCAATTCAGGAATAAAGGCTCCTCCGAATTCTCCGTAATACCCTTTTTCGTTTACGGTAAACTTATTGTCTTTCATTTCCTTAATTGATAAAGTAATTCTTTTAACTGTCCGGCATCTTTCAGCCCCGGCCTCTTCTCCACCCTGCTGTTCACATCTATCCCTGCCATACCAAACATTTTTTCTTTAGAACCCTTAGTCTGACTAGTACTCACCAAGGAGAGAACTTCCTCCACCCCAATCCCCCCGCTCAGCAGATAAGGCGTTTTCCCTTTGTAATTTTTTAGCAAATTCCAGTCGAATGTTTTGCCACTTCCACCATGTTTCTTTGTTTTTGTATCAAACAAAAAATACCTGCACGAACCCGAATAACCCTCCGTACTTTTAAAATCAAAAGCTGAATCCACTGCGAATGCTTTAATAACAGCAACGAATTTAGCAATCTCTTTACAAAATGCAGGACTCTCCTCTCCGTGCAGCTGAACAAAATCGAATCCGAAGGCTTTCACTTTTTCGGCAATGAACTGTTCATTAGAATTCACAAACACCCCCACGCGCTTTATAGAGCGCGGCAGACGCCTGACCGTTTCGGTTTTAAGAATTCTGCCTGCATTTCTTTTCGAACCTTTGTAAAAAATAAATCCCATAAAATCAGGGCCAAGAGCCGACACCGCCTCCATATTTCCGGCATATTTCATGCCGCAAACTTTTACAAGTACTTTTTTTTTCCTCATAACCCATTACTTTTTCATTCCCCGCAACTTAAAGACCGTAACGCATCACAAAATCGTTCATAAAATACCCGCTGCCGATATCAAAATCCTCACAGCGTTCAATTGCAAATCCGAGCTTAAAGTAAAAATTAATGGCCTTGTAATTCATGCGGTTAACCGTCAGTTCAATTCTTTTGGGTTGATTTAAAAGCGACAACACATGGGTAAACAGAGCCTTGCCTATCCCCCGTTTCTGTCTGCTGCTGTCTATGTAAAATTTATGTATAAAATAGTCCCGTTCCTGCTTTTTGCTGACCGATAAAAATCCGATCGCATCAGCACCCTCATAAGCCAGCGTAAATGCATGATCCTCCTTCATTTGCCTGAGCAGGCTGTCCCTTGAATACATTGCCTCCAGCATGTAGTCAATCTGCTCCTGTGTAATAATATCAGGATAATGCGCCTTCCAGATCCGGTGCGCCAGTGAGGCAATAAGCTCAATATCGTCAGCTGTCGCCTGCCTGAAAATCAATTTTATTTGGCCTTCAGTTTAATGTCCTTGTCCACTTCAGTGGCAAAAGAAACCTTATCCAGAACATTGATGTTTTCAGAATACGGTTCAAAACCCGATGCCTCCAGTTCCATTTTATAGCTGCCGGGAGGTAAAATAATAACGTACCTGCCTGACGAAGGGTTGGGTAAATAGTTTCCATAAACCTGCTGGGTTTTTGAATCAGTAACCGTTATAAAGACATCCGGGTAATTCACTTTCTTTCCGGGGTCAGCGGCCTGTATTGATCCGGTGATAACAGAATACTCCGGATCCACATCCGCAAAAGTAACCCGGTAAATATCCAGGTCTCCGTATCCTCCCTCGCGCAATGCCGAAATATAGCCATACCGGCCGTTCTCCGATAAGCGCAGATTCATGTCATCTTCCGGAGTATTAATAGGGTATCCCATGTTTTTAACAGTTCCCCATTTGTGGGTAGCCTCATCGTAATCCGCCTTAAAAATATCGTAGCCCCCCATGCTCGTATGTCCTTTCGAACTGAAATAAAGCGATTTTCCGTCCGGAGAAATATTTGGAAAATCCTCATCCAGCGAAGTGTTGATTTCCGGACCAAGGTTTTCCGGAGGCCCCCATGTTCCGTTTGGCAAAATTCTCGACACATAAATATCCACTCCGCCCAAACCTCCCGGCCTGTCACTGGCAAAATAAATAGCACTTCCGTCCGAAGTAATGGAAGCCGCAATTTCATGTCCCTTTGAGTTCACATTTTCGCCCAGCATTTGCGCCTTGGTAAAACCCTTGTCCCCATCCGCAGTCGACATGTAGATGTCTCCTGCTCCTCCTTTAAAATAATACAAAAGCATCTTGTCTCCCGTTCCCGAAAGTCCGATCACCTCTTCTGTTCCCTTGCCCTGGGTGATGGGAGGGCCAATTACCTGGGCCTTTGCGAACTGACCGTCCTTTACATTTGAAATAAATACAGTAGAAGGGTAATTCCCGTCAGGCCCCTGTTCCTGATCCGGCGAACCTGGGCGCTTCGAATTAAAAACCAAAAAACGTTCATCCTTCGGTATAAAAGGAAAATAGTCTGCATAAGCCGAATTCACGGTTTTTCCGAGATTTTCAAAACGTAACATTAACCGGAAACTTCATAATTTCCTTGGCGTTGATGCAGTCCTGAATCTGCCGGTCAACCTCTTTCAGGTTCTCCTGTTTTCCCTTGGCCTCTTGCTCAAAAGCAACGTAGGCCTTTATGGCATCGTCAAAACGATAGGCAAAATGATAGGCCCGTCCAAGCAGGAACCTGGCATTGGGATCGTAGTCCGCACTGCGGGTAACAATCTCCAGATACGGAATGGCTTTTTTCTTATTGATATTTGAATTCAGGTAACAAACCCCCAGGTCATAATTATACCTGACATTCTTGGGTTCCTTTTCCAGAAGGGCAAGCAAATCGTCCAGGGCAGAATCGTAATTGCCCCATTTCATTTTTTCCTCAGCAGTTTTCAGGTCGGCGTGTTTCGATTCGGTGTTTACCTGCGACCACGCACAAAGCGAAGCAGCCAAAAACACTGCGGTAAACCAATACTTAAAAGGGGTTAAATAAACGTTCATCAGGCACGGTAGGTTTGCAGGCAAATATAGGAAATAGCTTTACAGCCCCGAAAAGATAACTGTTATTTAATAGCCTTTGCATCCTGCTTTTTTTTCAAATACTTCAGAAACCGGCGTTTCAAATCCGTAAGCGTGTTAAATTCTTCCCGATAGAATATTCCAACCCCTTGGGTATAGGGAGAACTGATATTGATGATCGTGTTGTCGTTTGTCCTGTTAAAAGCTTTCAGCCTGAGTTTGCCATCGTTTGTCAGCTTGTATTCTACATTCATATCCCCAACAAGAGTGTTGGTATTCTGGGTTACTCCGGCCGCCTTTCCGAAATTTCCATCCAGCGATAACCTGTTGTTAAGCAACTGTGTTGAAAGGGCCACCTGCAAGTCCTCGTTGTTCAGCTTATCTCCTGCTACCCTTACGCCCACATCCACATCATTACTCACTTTACCGAGCATGTTGTTAAGCTGATTGGTAAAAAGTTCAGATCCGGCCATGACGCCCGAAGAAGGCAAGAGGTCTGAGGCTGACGAACCTCCTGACATGGACTGAGGTGTTATGAAACTCCCCAACACCATCAGGGAAAACACCTGCCTGTTGATCTCCAGGTCCGTATTAATCACGCTTCTTACATAACTCCTGGTACTTTCATCCACCGTGGGCAGATCTACTTCAAATGCAACATCAGGAGAGGTCAGCTTGTTGGTCAGAAGCAATTTGCACTCAACAGGGTAGCGTTTTTTGGCCGTAGTCGAATCCATCCCGGGAATCGGCCACAGGTAAGGGAAAAGGCTCGTTTTAAGTTTATACACCGCATCCAGATTGATTTCTGCTTCGTAAGGGTTGCCGCTCCATTTGATGGTCGCGCCCTTGTCAATACTAAATTTTTTATTGATAACATTTCCCAGTGTAAACAGGTAATCCCCGTTTACAACCGTATAATTGCCAAGCATATCAAATTTCCCCAGGGAATTGATTTCGAGCTTGATCTGTCCGGTACCCACCGCATTGATGACATCGCCTATCTTCTGATCAAAAATCAGATGAACTTCTGCATCGCTTGTTACATCCAGATCAAAATTCAATGTAAAGCCGCTCAGGTTCACCGTATATTTATTTTTTTTTACAGCTGACGTATCGTGATTTACAAACGAAATAAAATTATTTTCACCGACATCACCCGAATTCGACAAGGGAATATAGAGTTTGGTAAGGCTTGACTTCTTTCCCGTGCTGACCTTGTCGGTTTTCACATTGGCATCTATGAAAATCATTTTATTGAAAACGCCGTAGATCTTCACCGAAGGTCCACTGACATAGGCCTGACCATAGTAAAGGCTGTTTTCAGCTGAAGTGGTATTCAGTACCATGAGTTTAGTGGGGGCAAAATCAACATCCAGCCTGAAGTTGCTGAAATTGTCGTGCAAAATTTTTCCACTTTTAACAAGAGCCGTCCCCGATTCCTTATCGTGTAGTTCGAGGTCATCAAAACTAAAGGATCCCGGTTCTATGCGGATATCGTGCTTAAAAGAATAGGATGTTCCCAGATAGTCCACTGTAATTTTTTTTGCGTCAACTGAAAGCAAACCACTGAATTCAGGTTTTGCAATAGCCCCCTTCAGGTTTAATTTTCCCGAGAAAGCGCCTGAGAAATCCCGGCAATACTCCTTCACATAGGGTTTAAAAATTTCAAGGTTAAGGGCATTCAGGTTAAAATTCAAATCAACCTTGTTGCCGTTATCCTGAAAATAAAATCCGGTAAAAAGCAGATTCGGCAGCTGCGCCGGGCCAAACGATCCATCCAGAGCCAGCGCATTTTTCCAGCTTTCCCAGGTGCTTTTCAGGTAGCCTTCCCCGATATCCTGGTTGTTTACTTTCAAGCCCTTGAAAGCCAGATTACTAATGATCATGGAGGAATTGAATTTTCCGGCAAGTATCGTCGTCCCGTTAACCAGGCCTTTAAATTTCATATTGTCATCCGACCATCTGTTCAGGGTGGCGAGATTAAACTGAGACAGGTTGATATACAAACTGTCGTTCGAAAATTTAGAAAAACTTCCGTCAATGCTAATTTTCTGAAGGTTATTCGAAAATTCAAGCTGTCGTATTTCCAAATGAGAGGAATCAAGGGTTACCCGATTCGAAGAATTTACTTTCCAGATAGAATCTGTAACCGTAATTTCTGAGGGGAGAAAACCGAAAACCACCCCGGGGCCCGAGCAGCAAATAAGTTTCGCCTTTATCGATCCGTTGTTATCCGGATGAGAGTGGTTGGCCCATTGCATATCCAGTAAAGAAGAGTCATTCTGCATAAACAGGGATAAATTAAAATTCTTAAAATACACACTGTCCTTTACACTGACACGATCAGAAGTGATGTTCATGTTTAACCGGCCGTTTTTCATATCGGCTTTTAAGTCAAGGTTTTTGAGTTTCGTGTTGAAGGCAGAAAAGCCAGGAGAAAGAACCGAAGCTTTAAGTATTCCCTGAGAAGAATTGTAACTTCCGGTTAACTGGCTGCCATCTGCAATGGAAAAGGAAGGGAAAAACAGACCGGCAAAATCAGTTGTTTTTTTAAACCTGAGGTTCAAATCAAAATTCTGGTTTCCCGTTGTTTTCAATTTGATCGAACTGAAATAAGCCGGCATGGCACCGCTCAGTAGGTTTTCAACCGAACCTCCGAGCTCCTTGAATTTATAGGTCCCCGATAATTCCCCATCTAAAAAATCAGAGGATACCGTTAGTTGCTTTCCGCCCGTCCCTTTAGCGGAAGCAAAACTGAAGGAATTGAAAACGTAGTTCTCCTTATCTGCCCGAACGTGGATAGCACTGAGCGCGAGTTTTCCGGTAAGATTTTCAATTGAATTTCCGCTGGCATTAATTGACAGGTCAGTCGAAAAGGAATAGGCCTTCTTCCCTTTAATCAATCCGAGTGCACTTATGTTTGCCTGCTGCACTGTTGCATTACACGTCAAAAGCGGCAGTGACTGGCTTAGATCCAGGCCCATGTCACATTTCAACCGGCAATTGTCATCGTTCACAGTTAAATTACCGGCGAAAATTTTGTCTTTTAAATTCGCTGAAAACAGCATGTTCTTATAGGCATAACCCAGAATTGAAATACTGGTCAGGCTTCCATTCAACTCAAACGCGGCGTTGCTGAACGTGGTTCCTTTACCCTCCACTTTGGCATCAAATGAAGCCGTACCCAGTTTAGAAGTGGCTGCGATTTTCCCCAGATCAAAACCGCCCGAAGCAAGTTTACCTTTGTAAGAAAACTCATCCTCGCCGTTTTTACTGTTCTTATCCAGTCCAAAAGAAAGCGCCGTTGTCAGGTTACCCAGGGAAGTAGCAAATTCTCCGGATACGCCAAAGTCCGAAAGTAATCCGGCTACCTGCCCCTTAAAGACGATTTCTCCAAGTGGCGCGACGGCCGACGGCAGCCCGATTGTCCTTCCCGAATCAAAGGGATACAGCGGAAAATGCTGAAGGTCTGAAACGGTTGTTGTAAAACGGTTAGCTTTAAATTTAAGAACCATTTTATCCGGATTGGGAATACTGTCCAGATCAATGTCTCCTTCATATACACTAGACTTGTCCAGCTGGATTTTCAACTTTCTGCCCTTAAGCGCGCTTACTTTTCCGGTTACGCTTCCCGAAAAAGAAATTGTTCTTTGCAATCCATGCAGGGCAGGTGCAAAAAAAGCGACATCCGCAAGGTTGACCTTACCCGAATCAATAGTGCCTTTTATTTCAACTTTTGAAATAAAATCCTGGAAGTCCACGTAGCGGGAATACAGCATATCAAAATTTCCGTGAACAGAACTTCCTGGTGTTTTAATAACGAGCTTTCTGAATTTCATACCGGATGGTGAAACGCTGACATCTGCAAGCAAATCGTTCAAAACAAAACCGCATTTCTCCCGGGCCGATAATTGTTCGATGGTTACATAAACCGTGTCTTTTTTAAAATGAATGTTTTTCAGATCCCCGTATACCGAAGAGCATTCGAGGTCTGAATAATTCATTCCCCGGCTGTGACTGGTATCGCTCAGATCCTTATAGGCAAAAGAAAGATTGTGAAGCAAAATTTCTTCGCACCTCACCTTCCAGAGCAAGGAATCCTTGCTGCTCTTATTCGTATTTGCGAAAGCATCCAGTATAAACTGAAAGTTCAATTGCTTTTCATCTGCATACCGGATCAGATTCAGCCGGGGATTTACCACTTCCAGATCAGAGACGCTCAGCTCCCGTTTGGAAAAACTCAAACGACTAAGGTTCAGTTTCAGCTGGCTGAAATAAATCAAGGTATCCTTGTGCTGGTCCTCCACATACACATCGCTCAGGACAAACTTTTTAAAAAACTCCACATCCACTTTCCCCACAGTTACCCGGGTATTCAGTTTAGAGGAGTAATAGGCAGCTATTTCATGTGTGAGTGTAGTCTGGACTCCTGGTGAGCGCAAAGCAAGCAATCCGCCGCTTATAAAAAGAATAAGCGCGGCCAAAACGATCAGGACTATTTTAATTCCTCTTTTGATATAACAGGGCTTTAAACTAATTTTAGCCTACACAAATTTAATCAAAGCGTATTGGATAAAATAATGATTCTGGGCATTGAGTCTTCCTGCGATGATACCTCCGCGTCCGTTTTCGAGAACGATTTCATGCTTAGCAATTGCATTGCAGGCCAGGAAATTCACAGGCAATATGGAGGCGTAGTTCCCGAACTGGCTTCCAGGGCACATCAGAAAAATATAGTGCCGGTCACGGAAGCTGCTCTGGGAAAAGCCGGCATTAAAAAAGAGCAACTCAGCGCCATTGCCTATACACGGGGACCGGGTCTGATTGGCTCCCTGCTGGTCGGAAGTTCCTTTGCGAAAGGACTCGCTCTGGCCCTGAACATTCCGCTTCTGGAGGTAAATCATATGCAGGCCCATGTTATGGCCCATTTCATAAGGTCTGATGCCTCCCAAAAACAGCCTGCCTTTCCCTTCCTTTGCCTGACCGTTTCCGGCGGACACACTCAAATTGTACTGGTCAGCGATTACCTGAAAATGGAAGTGTTGGGAGAAACACTGGATGACGCTGCCGGAGAAGCGTTTGACAAGGCCGCAAAAATAATGGGGTTACCCTACCCAGGCGGTCCTTTGGTCGACAAATTGGCCAAAGAGGGAAACCCGCTATCCTTTGTCTTTCCACATCCTAAAGCCCCCGGCCTGAATTTCAGTTTCAGCGGACTTAAAACATCTTTTCTTTACTTTGTCAACAATGAGCTGAAAAAAGACAACGACTTTATTCAAAAAAACAAAGCCAACCTGAGCGCCAGCATTCAGAAAACAATCATCGATATACTTATTGCAAAACTCAGGCAGGCGTCCCGGCAAACAGGAATTAAAGAAATCGCCCTGGCCGGCGGAGTTTCAGCCAATTCGGGTCTTCGCCATCGCCTTCTGCAGGAAGGCCTTCAAGCAGGCTGGAATGTATACATTCCAGAACTTCAGTTCTGTACAGACAACGCTGCAATGATTGCGCTTACAGGGTATTATAAGATGAAGAAGGGCCAATTCAGTACCCAGGAGGTCAGTTCAACTGCCAGATACCCTCTAAATAATCGCTGAAGTCTGATTAAAGATTGATGCCATTCCGTAGAGATTAAAGTATATTCGTGCTGTGCAGTTAAAAAAAAGCAGACTTCCTGCAGGTTCTATGTTCGGCTTTTACACAAGCCCAAATTCCGTTTTTTTCTTTTCAGTGGACTCCTGTTTGCCGGTAATCCATCCCAATTAAAACAGAGCTTACAAGGCTATGGCTTGCTGTTTACTCCCAACAAAGGACAGGTAGCCGATAAGAGCGGGAAATTGCGAACGGATATCTACCTACTTAGATAATGAAAAACAGGATCGTTCTCCGGTTGGGCATTGCTTTCGTTTCCCTAATTTTCAGGGGACCTTTTGGGGGCAGCGGACGATAAAAATCGTCGAAAAATCCCGAAAAATTCGTACCTTTAACTGTCATGAAGGGTAAGAATTGGCTTGTTTTCTGTGTCGGGGTGATCTGTTTGGTTTTTTTTTCGTCCCAATCTATACGGGGGCAACAAACGAATAAGCAAAAAGCCAGCACCAACGAAGTCTCCAAAGCACTTGAACGCCTGCCCGTTTTGTTCAGAAAAAATCAGGGGCAGTGGAACAAGGCAATTCTTTACAATGGAAGTTCTGCCCGATGGAATGCCAATGTCAATTTTCTTCAAAACGGGATCAGCTTCGGATTTAACAGGCCGCTCCCCAGGGCTTCCAATACGGCCATAGAACAATACGAAAAATTAGTATGGAATATTTACTTTAAAAATGCAAACCCTTTTCTAACGGTGGAACCCGAAGGAATGAAGGAGAGCCATACCAATTACCTGATTGGGGATCCCTCCAATTATAAAACAAATGTACCGGATTGTAAAATTTTGCATTACCGGAACATTTACCCCGGGATTGATGCAGATTATTACAGTGCTGATCAAAGTCTCAAATACGACTTCATTATTCAGCCCGGCTCAAATCCTGCCACTATTGAATTAACTGCAGCGGGGATAAAAAAACTAACCCTTAATCCGGCAGGAGAGCTCGAAATTAAAACAGCCTGGGGTATACTTACGGAAAAAATTCCTGAATCCTACCAGTTAATCAACGGCGTTAAAAAAACGGTTTCCGTTCGGTACCGCCTTCTTAGCGATACCACATATGGATTTGAAACCCAATCAGACTATGATGCTGAGTTCAGTCTGATTATTGATCCGGTTACCCTTGCATGGTCAACCTATTTTGGGAATACCAGCGGAGACTACTCCAGCAATTTCAGCTACCTCACCTGCATAGATGTGGATCCTGCAGGCAATATTTATGCAACCGGATTTTACGACGGAAGTTTTCCTGTAACTGCCGGTACTTACCAAACGCTCTATGGAGGGGGCGGTTCAGCTTACAATGCTGATGCCTACGTTTTTAAATTAAATCCAACTGCTTCCGCCGTAATTTACGCCACGTTTATGGGAGGACAAGGCCGTGATGAAGGTTATGGAATACGTGTAAATTCAGCAGGAGAAGCATTTGTTACAGGTTATACCGGATCAAGTGACTGGCCGTCAACCGGAACTTTAAGCGCCACAAATGCTTTTGCCATTGAATTGAACGCAGCCGGATCGGCAGCTGTTTATCAGCTGCGCCTTGCTGGTAACGGTACAGACTATGGTACGGCGATTAACATCAATTCAAACAATGAAGCCTTTATTATGGGCTGTACCAGTTCCACCGATTTTCCGGTTACAGCCAATGCTACCCAATCTGTAAACAAAGGCAGTTACGATATTTTTATAACGCACCTGAGCAACACAGGTGCCGTGCTTTTCTCCACCTATCTCGGGGGAAGCCTTAAAGACGGAGACATTGTAGGAACAGTTGGCAACCAGGGGGCCGCATCAGGAATAGTCGCTGATGCGACAGGTAATGTATACATTACAACGTCCTCCACTTCTCTGAATTTTCCCACAACGGCAGGCGCCTATCAGACCGCTGCATTGGCCAACGAGAAAATTTCCGCAATAATATCAAAGATCAACACCAATACAGGAACACTTGTCTACAGTACGTATTTAAATGATGCCGGCACAGGTTTTACAGCCGGCACAGATATTACGGTAAACAGTTCCGGAGATATTTATATCTGCGGGATCAAAGGAGGAATAGGTTCGGTTTCTCCGAGTTGGCAAGATTTTTCATATCCCTATCTGTATTCAGGTGTTGAAGGTTACTTCGACGATGCGTTTGCTGCCCATCTTCATCCTGCGGGAGCGGGTGCGGCCGATTTGGTTTACTATACCCCTTTTGGAGGCTCATTATTTGACGAGGCTTTTGGAATTGGCCTGACTCCCTGCGGAGAGGTTTTTGTTGCCGGACGCACCATGTCTTCTGATTTTCCAGTGACCTCCTGTGCTTATCAATCTGCAAATGCAGATTCAATCCAGGGAATAAATGCAGGAGACGGTTTATACGATGAATTTCTGGTAAAACTTGATGCCAATGGCAATCAGCAATACGGCTCCTATATGGGAGGACATAGTTATGATTACTGGGGCATGAAACTGGTCGTAAGAGGAGGAGGTTTGCAGGTATACCTGGGCGGCACAAGCCATTCAAACGATTTTCCGGTAACTGCCGGTACTATACAGCCCTATAAAGGGAACGCTGACGGAGTCGACCAACCGGTGGTATACCAGTTTAAAACAAGCATTACGGCAGCCTTTACCAACACAGCACCGGCCTGCAATACGCCCCTCACCTTTACCGATCAGTCCACCGGAACATGTGTCTGGCAAAGCGGAACCTGGACACCGACCTCCTGGTCCTGGAGCTTTGGAGACGGTTCAACCTCTACCCTGCAGAATCCTACTCATACCTACTTAACAGGAGGAACCTATACTGTCAAACTGGTGATCGGATGTCCATCCGACTCCGTTACAAAAACGATTACGCTCCCTAATGGAACCCTTACGTTGACGCCATCCTCAACAGCTATCAATTGTCCCACAGCCGGATCAGCTTCTGTTGTGGCGACGGGAGGTACCGGCACCTATACCTACAGATGGCAACCCGGAGGACAAACCGGCTCCACGGCTTCCATACTTACTCCCGGAACTTATACCGTCTATGTTTCAGACGGTGTTGCTTGCGGAAACTCAACAACTGTAACAGTGAAAGACAATGGCCTTCCCCTGAGTCTTACGCCCTCTGCAATGGCTCCATCTACCTGTTCCAGTTCAAATGGTCAGGCTTCTGTTACTGCAACCACCGGAACGGCCCCTTACAAATACACCTGGAGCAATGGCGGAAACACACAAACAATTACAAATGTCGCAGCCGGCAATTATACAGTAACCGTAAACGATGCGACCTGCTATGAAGGGACGACAGTGGTCTTTGTCCCTGCTCCGGTTGCCATAACGGTGACGCCAGCGGTGATTCAAAATGTATGCAACTCAAACCCTGGAGAAGCAGAAGCCTTATTTCCAAGCGGAGGAACAACTCCCTATACCTATTCCTGGAGTAATGGCCTGGTCGGAAACAACAGCACTGCATTTTTCGACACGAATCTCCCGGCAGGAACCTATACGCTTTACGTTACAGACGCAAATGGCTGCATCGGAGAAGGTAGCGTGACGATTGCGCAGACCGTTATGGCCACAGTAACATCCACTGCGGCAGGGTGCGGTGGCGGCGGAACCGCTACAGCTTCCGCCGTATCCGGAGGTGTCGGACCCTATACCTATTCCTGGAACCCCGGATCCCAATCAACCGCAACGGCCACGGATCTTACCGCAGGAACCTATACGGTTTACGTAAATGATTCGTACGATTGCTTTTTCAGTCAGACGGTTACTGTGGCTGCCGGTGGGGCTTCGATTACTGTTTCCACTAGTTCTACCCCGGCCACCTGCACGGCAGCCAATGGAACTGCAACCGCCGCACCATCAGGTGGCACAGGTGCGTATACCTATTCCTGGAGCGGGGGCGGGGGTGCAGCTTCGACTGCCAGCAATCTGGTTGCCGATACCTATACGGTTACCGTCACCGACCACTCAGGTTGCAGTGCAACCACTGCTGTTACCGTTACTTCAACCAACACCGTTATCAACATAACAACAGCTGAATTCAACACCACCTGCGGCAATTCAAACGGATCAGCTTCAGTTACCTCAATAAGCGGAGGAAGTCCTGCCTACTCCTACTCCTGGTCACCTGGAGGAGCTACCGGACAAACAGTTACAGGTTTGGCTGTCGGCGGTTATACCGTAACAGTTAAGGATGCAAATGGCTGTACACAGACAACTGCCATAAACGTTGCTGCAATACCGGGAACATTCACTGTTTCCGTAAGTTCCAGTCCTGCCAACTGCTCCGGAACCGGAGGAAGTGCCACAGCCACTATAAGCGGGACGGCTTCAAGTCCTACCTACTCCTGGAGTTCGGGAGCTGGCAACGCTTCATCGGCAACGAATCTCACCCCGGGCTCATACACCGTTACAGTCAGTGATGCCGGAGGGTGTACCTCAAGCAGCAGTGTTACGGTAACACAAACCGGATTGACATTCTCCCTGGATACAGCTCAGACTCCGGCAGGTTGTTCCGGTACCGGAGGAACGGCTACGGCAACTGTTACGGGAGGAGTAAGTCCGACCTATTCCTGGAGTACTGCCCAGACTAGTGCCACAGCAACAAACCTTGTACCCGGTACCTACACGGTAACCGTATATGATGGAGGATGCAATGCCAGCAGCACTGTTGTAGTAACCCAATCTGCCGTAACCTTTACGCTCAGCACTTCCCAAACCCCCTCTAATTGTTCCGGCACAGGCGGAACTGCAACAGTTACTGTTACAGGCGGAATAAGCCCGACCTATTCCTGGAGTACAGCCCAAACTACCCAAACTTCCACTAACTTAAGTCCTGCAACCTATACTGTTACGGTTTCAGACGGCGGCTGCTCCGCTACCAGCACTATAACCGTTACCCAATCCGGAATAACCTTCTCGCTTGATACAAGCTCTAGTCCCGCCAACTGCTCAGGAACCGCAGGCAGCGCAACTGTTACCGTTACCGGAGGAGTAAGTCCGGCCTATTCCTGGAACAATACACAGACTACACAAACAGCTACCAACCTCGCCCCGGCCATTTATACGGTTACAGTAACTGACGGAGGCTGCTCTGCAACCAGCACTGTTGCAGTAACTCAGTCAACCATAAGCTTTACGCTATCGGGTACAAGTCAGCCTGTAAACTGCCTGGGACCGGGTTCAGCCACTGTTACAGCAAACGGGGCAACGGGTCCGCTCTACACCTGGAGCACCAGTCAAACAACTCCGACTGCAACAGGGCTTACTGCCGGTATCTATACCGTTACGGTAACCGATGTGCACGGCTGCGCAGCAAGTCTGACCATTCCTGTTGGCGACAGTTCAGTTATTAGCGTTAACGCAGGTGCAGATACCAGCATCTGCAGGGGAAATCAGGTTCAGCTGAACGGTTCGGGAACAGGCAGCTTTTCCTGGAGTCCGGGAAATACGCTGAATGACAGTACTATCGCAACGCCGATTGCTCTTCCTCTGACAACCACCAATTATATTTTAACGGTAAAGAGCGGCCCCTGTTCGGGTAAGGACACCGTAACAGTAAGTGTAATAAAGGCTCCGACTCCCGCTGTGACATCGGACACCATCATTGTAGCCGGACAGACCCTCCAATTGAATGCCTCGGGAGGGATCAGTTACCTGTGGACACCCTCCTACGGCCTGAACGACTCCCTGATTGCTGATCCTACCGCCGGCCCATCCAAAACAACTACCTATGTTGTCCTGATTACAGACGGCAACGGATGCTCTTCTGTTGATTCCGTAACCGTGACAGTTCTTGATAAATCTTTTTGCGGGCCCGAAAGCATATTTGTTCCCAATGCTTTCTCTCCAAATGGAGACGGAGAAAACGACCTGCTCTATGTGCGAAGCCTGTGCATTTATTATCTTGATTTTCGGATATACGATCGCTGGGGAGAGCAGGTGTTCCACACCGGAAATCCGGAAGAAGGATGGGATGGCACGTTCAGAGGGCAGCCCATGGAAATGGCTGTCTTTATGTACACTCTTCAGGCCACAACCTTTACAGGTGTAAAAATCAGTAAGAAGGGCAATATCAGTTTGTTGAGATAATTAGTTATTACCTGAGCAATGTTACATTCCCTTTTCTGGAAATGGTTTGTCCATTCGCCAGGGTACCTGTCAGATAGAAGGCAAAAACTCCTGAATTCAGGAGCACACCTCTGTAAATTCCGTTCCATCCGAGACTGATGTTGGTCGTTTCAAAAACCAGTTCGCCCCAACGGTCAAAAATGCTCAGGTGAATCTGACTGATGCAGGTCTGTGATCCACGTATATAAAGCACATCATTTTCGCCGTCACCGTTGGGTGAAAAGGCCGTCGGCATAAACACCGACATGGAATCACAATTCACGGGCTTCACAACATAAACTGTAATACTGTCTGTGCCTGAACAATCATCTGCATCAGTGACACGTACGACATAGGTCGTGTTTTGAACCGGAGAAGCGTAGGGGTTGTATATATTCACACTGCTTAACGAGCCCGAAGGGTTCCATAAATAATTTGCACCCGCCCCACCTCCGCTGGCAACGAGTTGAATCTGATTCCCCTTTACTACTACAGTATCTCCGGTAATAACAGGGTTAACAGCCGGAAAGGTATTCACTGAACTTGTTGCTGCTACAGTACAGCCGTTTACATCCGTTACAGTTACGGTATAGTTTCCGGCTCCAAGGCCAGAAACAGAAGTGCTGACCGACACCGAACCGCTGCTCCAGGTATAGGTCAGTGATCCTGTTCCTCCCGAAGGGGAAACGGAAACTGCTCCATCAGTTTGCCCCGGGCAGGTATTGGTACTCTGAGCTGTTAGTTGCAGCTGAGCAGGGGACGTTAAATCTACGGTTTGGGTGGCCGTACATCCACTGGCATCGCTTACAGTCAGGGAGTAGGTTCCTGCGGTCAGACCCGAAAGCGATTGACCGCCAAATGAAGTTGAGCCGTTACTCCAGGTATAGCTAAGTATTCCCGTTCCACCGGTGACCGAAGCTGCTACAGCCCCTGTACCACCTGAGCAGAGCGATGGCATTGCTGTTATCGAGTTGATCTGAGGCCCGTTTGAATTCGTTATGCTGACTGAACTTGTCGAAGAACAACCATTGCTGTCTGTGACCGTCACCGTAAAAGTTGCCGAAGCGAGGTTGCCGGCGGTCTCTCCGGTGGCAGCTGCACTCCACGAATAACTGTAAGTTCCGCTGCCTCCGCTGGCGTTGGCGGAGGCTATGCCATTTGCTTTACCGCAGGTGGTTGGCTGAATCTGGACTGCGTTAACTGCCATTGCAACCGCCGGGGTAATGCTTACCGAGCCGGTCGAAGTACATCCGTAGATATCGGTAACTGTTACAGAATAGATTCCGGCTAACAAACCCGAATCCGTTTGTCCGGTGAGCGAAGACGAACCACTGCTCCAACTGTACGTATAGGGGCCAACCCCTCCGGTCGGGTTGGCCTGGGCAGTTCCTGTGGCAGTTCCAAAACAGCTGACCGGATTCCCCGAGGCAGAAACGCTTAGTTCTGAACTGATAGTAACAGAAGAGGTAGTTGTTGCTGTATTTCCGCCGGAATCCGTTATAGTAAGCGTGTATACCGCATTGGCAGTTGGACAAACATGGAGGGTTGCAGAACTAGCCCCGGTACTCCAGCTATAAGTATATGGAGCTAAACCGCTGCTGCCACTGGATACAATTGAAACACAGGAACCCGAACACACTCCGGTATCAATTGCCAAAGCTGTCAATCCACAGGTATGAATATTGATATAAGAGGGCATTGTAACCGAATCAGTCTGACAAGGGGTTGTAACAACCAATTTTACCTGAAAGGACCCGGGACCAGAGTATTTGATGGTCGGATTCGCTGAATCCGAAGTGGACGGATTACCTCCGGAAAATGTCCAGGCGTATTTATAGCCACTTGTATCGCAGGAATACTTTACAGTTGGGGTAAACGTAGCAGCCCTGTTTACGCATAAGGAAGTCGAATCGGCTTTAAAATTCAGGGAAAGCAAAGTAGCTTCACAAATCTGAGTGCAAATAGAAGCTATATAGGCATCTCCCAGATATCCTGTTCCGCCGCCAAAAGCGGTTTGAAATGCACCCCCGGTAACCGGAAATCCACCGTCTGTATTGCCGGTAACATACAATGAATTACCATAGAGAACGATTCCGCCAACAAAATAGGGATTGGTTGAGGTCGGGCCGTCCAGGTCATCTTCTCCGGGACCTCCCAGGTAAGTCGAACAAATCTCCTGCCCGGACGAAGTAAATTTTACAATTAATTCATCTTCAGGCGAGCCCAAGGATCCGAATGGATCTGTTGCCGAACCCGCATTGTAAACCGGATCAAAACTGCAGGAATCAGCAGCAGGAGTTCCCTTCATATCTTCCCCTTCCATCAAGAGAAATATATTGTCATTTGCATCTGTAGTTACACCGATTCCTATGCTCCAGTTGGCAGTACCGTAATAGGTCGACCATAGACAAGTTCCTATGTTATTAAACTTGACCAGGAAAGCGCTTCCTATGGAAGCTCCATAAGCTGGCTGCCAGGCACCGGCCGTAACCGGAAAATTGTTGGAATTGGTCTCTCCGGTAACAAGTAGATTTCCTCCATTATCGAGAGTTATGCCCAGTCCACAGTCAAACCCATCTCCTCCATAATACGTAGCCCATTGCCTGACTCCGGCAGCATTGAATTTCAAAAGAAAAACATTTGCGTCACCTCCGTAGGCCTGGGAATAACCTCCACCGGCAAAAACAGGGAAATCAGAGTCCCAGGTATAACCTGTAACAAACATGTTACCTGCATTATCCGTGGCCACCTTCATGCCGTAATCCTCATAGCCCCCACCATAATAACTGGCCCATTGCCTTACCCCAAGGGAATTGAATTTGACCACAAATGCGTTTACGAAGGCGGTGGCTCCAAATGCCTGAGTATATCCTCCGGCAGCAAGAACAGGAAAATTATCTGCGCCTTTGGTCGTGCATTCGGTATACCCAGTAATTACGATATTTCCGGCCGCATCGGCAGCTATACCGTGTCCATAATCATTTCCGCTTCCTCCATAATAACTGGCCCATTGACGTACCCCGGCGGAATTAAATTTTACAATAAAGGCATCATCCCCTCCGCCAAAAGCCTGGGTATATCCTCCTGCCGCAAGAACAGGAAAACCGGGAGAACCCGTAGATCCAACAATCACAATATTGTTGGCATTGTCTGTTGCAACACCATTTCCAAATTCACCTCCTCCTCCGTAATACGTTGCCCAAAGTCTCGCTCCGGCAGCATTTAACTTTACAACAAAGGCCAGATTCCCGCTTCCATAAGCCTGAGAATAACCGCCACCGGCGAAAACCGGAAAATTCGCAGAAGAGGTAGTTCCGCAAACAAGCACGTCTCCCAGATTATCGGTAGCGACCCCGCCGGTATAATCCTCACCACTGCCTCCATAATAGGTTGCCCAGGGATCAATGACCAAATCATATTCCGGGTTGTAAGCAGAAAGTTTGAAGGAAACTTCATATTCAGCCATTAACGATTGGTGATTAGCGATTAGGATAGAGCTGTCACCCCCTAATGGCTTATGGCTAATGGCTAATCGCTTATTTAAAACATACTCCGCCTTCACCAACACCGTTCTCCCGTCTATGACCTGATAAACTTTCGGCAGGGATTCGTAAAATTCATTTACGCTGGTTTTAATATGCAGTATCCCGTTTTTATCAAGTTGTAAATGGTCTGCACCTGACCATTGGAGCTTTACCTGAGACGGATTCCCATGAGGCCTGACGATAATATCGTACTTCAATCCTTTTGCCTTGTTTCCGTAAAAAACGGCATCAACACCTTCGTAAACATTTTCATAGCTTACTTTATTGA
>JABDFU010000024.1 GCA_013286385.1 Bacteroidota bacterium | reverse complement strand
CAATCCCTATGACGAAATTGCCCTTACCAGGGCCCTTGAACTTAAAGAAAGTCTGGGCGGTACCGTTACCGTAATTCATGTAGGTCCTGTTGCTGCGGAAGCCACCTTGCGAAAGGCGCTGGCCATAGGCGCAGACGATGCCGTGAGGATTAATGCCGAACCTCTGGATGCCTTTTTTGTGGCTTCACAGATTGCCGGTTTTGTATCAAAAAGCCCATATGACATTGTATTTACGGGAAGAGAATCCATTGATTTTAACAGCGGGCAGGTAGCCGGAATGCTGGGCGAACTGCTGGATTTGCCTTCGGTCTGTGTTGTTACGAAAATTGACTGTTCAGCCTCTGAAGCCGTTCTTGAACGGGAAATTGACGGGGGCAAGGAAGTACTAAGCTCTTCCCTGCCGCTTGTGATCAGTGCTCAAAAGGGAATGGCCGAACCGCGCATACCGAATATGCGCGGTATTATGTCAGCCCGTACCAAACCCATGCAGGTTGTTGAACCTTTTTCGGATGCCAAACTGACCCAGTCGACGAATTACGAATTGCCTCCTGCAAAACAAGCCTGCAAAATGATTGCAGGCGATAAGATGGATGAGCTGGTGAATTTATTACATACAGAAGCTAAGGTAATTTAATACGCGATCTATGTCGGTACTGGTATTTGCTGAAAATTGGGAGGGGAAATTCAAAAAATCAACATTCGAGGCCGTTTCTTATGCCCATGCCCTGGCCGGGCAATTATCAACCACAACCACTGCGGTCGTAATAGGAAATTTTACAGAAAGCGATCTTGGCGTTTTAGGCAAATACGGCGCCGACAAAGTGTTGCTTGTGAAAGACGACAAGCTGAATACGCTTTCAGCCCAGGCCTGGACGGCAGTTGTCGCTGCAGCGGCACAAAAAGAATCGGCAAAGGTTATTGTATTTTCATATACCTACAGTGGAAAAAATATGGCGGGCAGGGTCGCGGCCAGATTAAAGGCCGGACTGGTGGCCGGAGCCATCGCTATTCCTTCATCCCTGACACCCTTTACCGTTCGTAAAAAATGTTATTCGGGCAAGGGTTTAACCGATGTGGTGGTCTCTTCAGAAATAAAGATTCTCGCACTCACTCCCAACGCCTTTGGTATTGTCCCTTCTGAAACAACCGTGCAAATTGAGTCTTTTGGTTCTCCCTGCAAGGACAGCGACTTTAAAACTTCCGTTAAAGAAGTCAAAAAAACTTCGGGGAAAATTCCCCTGACAGAAGCAGAACTGGTTGTTTCCGCCGGAAGAGGTTTAAAGGGACCCGAAAACTGGGGGATGATCGAAGAATTGGCAACTGTACTTGGAGCCGCGACAGCTTGTTCCAAGCCCGTTGCGGACATAGGCTGGAGACCGCATCACGAACACGTTGGACAAACCGGCATTACGATTGGTCCGAATTTATACATCGCCATTGGTATATCCGGCGCCATTCAACATCTGGCCGGAGTGAGTTCGTCAAAGGTCATTGTGGTCATCAACATGGACCCCGAAGCGCCTTTCTTTAAGGCTGCAGATTACGGTGTTTGTGCCGATGCTTTTGAAGTTGTTCCCCGGCTCACAGAGTCTGTTAAAAAATTTAAAACAAGCCACAGCTGAAAAAACTTAAACTTGAAATAGTCGGTTTATCGTATAGCCAGACCCAATCTGGCGCGTATGCGCTAGTACTCGGGGAATTCAAAGGCAAGCGCAGGCTTCCCATCATCATCGGTGGTTTTGAGGCTCAGGCGATTGCCATTGAGCTTGAAAAAATGACACCAAGCAGACCTCTTACACACGATCTTTTTAAAAGTTTTTCAGAAGCTTTCAAGGTAAGTGTCAAGGAGGTGATCATTTACAACCTGGTTGAAGGAATTTTTTTTGCAAAACTCATTTGCGACAACGGAGAAAAAGTTGTGGAAATTGACACGCGCACATCGGATGCCATAGCCATTGCTGTGCGATTCGGATGTCCGATTTACACCTACGAGTTCATTCTGTCCTCCGCCGGAATTGTTCTGGAAGAAGAAACCGCAAATCCTTCGGAAGTTGTTGCCTCTGCTGAAGAGCCTGCTCATTCAGAAAAAAAAGAGGAAGAAACAGATATCCGAAAAAAATCGACGGAGGAACTGAAGGAACTTCTCAACAAAGCCCTCCTGGAAGAACAATACGAACGCGCATCCCAGTTGCGTGATGAATTGAATAACCGAAAAAAATCATAATGCGTCAATTTCATGAACTCATGCGTCATGTCATGGAGGAGGGCGCAAAAAAAACAGATCGCACCGGAACAGGCACGCTCAGCGTTTTCGGCTACCAGATGCGTTTTAACCTTCAGGAAGGTTTTCCGCTTCTGACCACTAAAAAATTACATACCAAATCCATTATCCACGAGTTACTCTGGTTTCTCAAAGGGGACACCAATATCCGCTACCTGAAAGAAAACGGAGTAAGCATCTGGGACGAATGGGCGGATGCAGAAGGTAATCTGGGCCCCGTATACGGATACCAGTGGAGAAGCTGGCCCACTCCCGACGGAAAACACATTGATCAGATTTCACAGGTGATCGAGCAGATCAGATCAAATCCCGATTCACGCCGGTTAATTGTGAGTGCCTGGAACGTTGGCGAAATTGCGAAAATGAAACTTCCGCCCTGCCATGCATTTTTTCAATTCTATGTAGCGGACCGAAAACTGAGCTGTCAGCTCTACCAGCGGAGTGCCGATATCTTCCTGGGGGTTCCATTTAATATAGCTTCGTATGCCTTGCTGACCATGATGGTCGCACGCATCTGCGGACTTGAATACGGCGACTTTGTTCACACCCTGGGTGATGCCCACCTCTATTCCAACCACCTTGAACAGGCCAGGCTTCAATTGTCGAGAGAACTCCGGCCTCTTCCGGTTATGAAAATCAATCCGGACGTCAAAAACCTGTTCGATTATACATTTGAAGATTTTTCACTCGAAAATTACGATCCCCACCCTCACATTAAAGCATCGGTAGCCGTTTAAAATGATCGTATCCAGTATTGCGGCAGTAGCAGAAAACAATGCAATCGGTAAAAACAACCAGCTGATCTGGCGATTGCCTTCGGATATGAACTATTTCAAGGAGGTTACCCAGGGCCATTGCATCATTACCGGAAGAAAAAATTACGAATCCATCCCTGAAAAATTCAGACCTCTTCAGAACCGCACCAACATTGTAATTACCAGACAAAAGCAGTATTCTGCTCCGGGCGCTTTGGTTACACATTCCATTGAAGAGGCCCTGGAACTGGCCCGGCAAAAAAAAGAAACCGAAGTATTTGTAATCGGAGGCGCAGAAATTTACGCACAGACCATGAACTACGCCGACAAACTGTACATTACCGAAGTACACCACAGTTTTGAAGGAGACGCCTTTTTCCCGGTCATCGAAAAAAAAAAATGGAAAGAGATCAGCCGGAAAGCTCATCCTGCAGATGAAAAACACAAGTGGGCCTACAGCTTTTGTGTTTTGGTTAAAATCTGATTACTTTTAAAACTTAAATGGCCTTAAAATCATCCCTTTCTTTGTTAGTCGTTATGGCCCTGTTTGCCCTGACCGGGCTGAACTCCTGCCACAAAAGTCAAAGCGATAGCGACAAGGAAACACAAACCTCTGCCGACAATGCGACTGCCGAAGTTCTTTTTAACGATGTATTTAACCAGGTCGCGCTGTTCAGCGGCAGCAACAGTCTTTTTAAAATCAGGGCCGCGGTCTGTGACACCTCCTGGCTCAATCAGGATAGCGCCTTCCCAAGAACAATGACGATTGCATACAGGGGTAACAACTGCGTCGACACCTATGGGGTTGGCCGTACCGGCAGTATGCTGGCATCCTTTTCGAACCTTTTTAAAGATTCTCTCGCTGTTGTGAAAGTTTCTTTTAACGGGTATTCGGTAAGCAATTACAAGATCGCCGGCATTTACTTGCTTACCAATACAGGACACAATTCAGCCGGCCATCTCGTTTACACGATGCAGGTGACCGGGGATACCACGGGTCAAAGTGCCGTCATCACAACGCCTTCCGGAAAAACCATCCTCTGGTCGGCACAACACTCCCTGGAATGGGTACAAGGCGACACGTCCTCAACTTTTACAAACCCTGTTCTACAGATAACCGGTACAGCCAGAGGATTCGGGCAGCTGGGCACTCCGTTTACCGAAACGATAACCACAGCGCTGAAGTTCGCCTTCCCCTGCAGATGGCCCGAAAGCGGTGTGGCTACTATTTCTCCTGGAAACCTGACTCCGCGAACCGACACCTTCGGAAGCGGAGGCTCCTGTGTCAGCAAAGTGAATGTTTCCTTTTCGAATCAGAACTATACGGAGACTATGCCGTAGGAAGTATTTATTCCTTTATGATTTTTCGGAAAATTTTCTGATCCCCCACAACTATAGAAATTAGGTATACTCCTGCAGGCATGGAAGACATATCAATACGTTGACAAAACCTGCCCGTACTAAGAACTTCTGATTTTCCCGAACCCACTTCCTCGCCAATCCCGTTATAAATAAAGAGGACTGAATTTCCCGAACCCGAATACTCCAGATTGATCTGATCTGAAAAAGGGTTGGGGTATACTATCACTGCAAGCGAATCACCAACATGCACGATTCCGGTACTGACAATGTTGGCCGTTTCGCTGAGGGTACAGCCCTTATTATCCGTTATCAAAGCTGTATACATCCCGCTGCCAAGGCCGGAGACGGTATCTGTAGTGGCATTACCAGGTGTCCAAAGATAGCTGTAAGGTTTTGTCCCCCCTGAACTTCCAGCATTGCCGAATCAGAATGTATCGTAATGGACGCAAAGAGACCGGACGCTAAAACCAGGCTGTCCCATGCAGAACAGCCGCTGGCATTCATCACATTCACCCGATAGGTTCCTGCCGAATCGGCAACCAGGGTATCTGTTTCTGAAACAATATTTTCCGCTGAGTTGAACCAAAAATAAGTACTTCCCCCGCCGGCAATAAAGGTCTTTGAACCAGCAGGACATAGTGTGGAAGTAACGGATGTACTGTTTGCGACAGCCTGCACTCCCAGCGAATCGACTGTAAAAGTCAGCGCAGTACTATCATTGTAAAAATACCCATCCGCTCCTCCGTTCGGCATACTGGTATAACAGGTGAGGATATGCTGTCCGGCAGTTGCCGGACTATCAGCCAGTTTAACAGTAAGTGAGCGCTGGCTGGCTATAGCGCCTGTCCAGTTAAAAACAACAACACTTCCTCCATCCAGCTTATAGTTGACCTGACAGGAAGTTAGCGGGCTTTTACCAAAATTAGTCAATACAACAACCGGATTAACCGTTTCACCGCAAGCCTTGTAGATCGGGACAACGATCGCCTGAATGCCGGCATCAAGTGTATACATGGGTTTGATTCCAATGAGTGCTCCCTGGCCTTCCGAGAAATTATAAGGCTCACCTGCGGCATCGTCAGCAGAAACAATTACAAAGCCATCCTTACTGTTAATATTGAAGGCAAAATAAAGTGAATCGCCTTTGCGATCAGTTTCAGCATATGCCAACTGAATCGAATTGATAATCGTCGAAGAATGCCGGCTGTAAAAAGCGCCGGCAAAATTTCTGGCTGCAGAAACGTTGACTGGTTTTGCCATAGCCGGAGCAATCGATAGGGAAAGAAGAACCAGCAAAAAGTTTCGAATTTTTGGCAAGTTTATCCTATTTTTTTACTTCGCAACTACGACCTTCTGACCTGTAGTCTGAACCCCATCGGTTCCGACAATGAAATAGATTCCACTATTCAGGCATTCGATATTCACACTGTAATTATTCGCAGCATTTATTTTAAATGTCTGAACCGTTTGTCCAAGAGAATTAACAATGGAGTAAAAACCTTCGGATGGGGATTGAATCGTAAAGACACCGTTGTTCGGATTCGGATAAACCGAAAGGATGTCTTTTTTATTCTCAATAGCAGGAATTCCATCGGTTTCAGCCGAAACAAAAATCCAGCTCGCTCCTGTTTGACCATTGTCATAAGGGCCGCCTACGATAGCCGTGTTGCCGTCAGCCGAAAGCATCTGCCAGCTGCCTTGTTGTGCTGCTCCTACTGCCCCTGTACCAGTCAATTTACTTCCTTGTTGCGTCCATACTCCACCCGAACGCGTAAAAATCCATACTGCTCCGGTACTGTCATGATCTCCATAACCGCCAATCATGGACGTATTGCCATCCGCTGAGATCGAAACAGAAACTCCCTGTACGGGCTCTCTGATTGCACCCGTTCCCACTAATTTAGTTCCTTGTTGGGTCCATATTCCACCTGAACGGGTGAAAATCCAGCTTGCTCCGACAAAGTTACTGTCTATTGGACCGCCTTCAATAATTGTATTGCCATCTGAAGATATCGCAACTGAAGAACCCTGGGATGCAGTGCCCGAAGCGCCGTTCCCGACTAATTTTCCACCTTGCTGGGTCCATGCACCACCCGATAGGGTATATACCCAAACCGCTCCTACGCCATAATTATCCTGCTGTCCGCCAACAATGGCAGTTTTTCCATCGGCTGAAATGCTAACTGCATTTCCCTGATCAGCAGGAGCCGCGGCGTCTGAACCCATTAATTTGCTCCCTTGCTGTGTCCAGGTTCCCGATGTACGTGTAAATATCCATGCAGCACCGTCACCATCATTGTCGCTTACTCCTCCGATGATAGCCGTATTGCCATCAGCGGAAAGGCAAACACCAGCACCCTGGCTCGCCCCTACAGGAACATTCACAGCACCCGAACCTATCAATTTTGCCTGTTGAATCCAGCCTGAACCATTGCGTACAAAAATCCAGGATGCACCAATTCCGTTATTATCACTTGGTGCGCCCACCATAGCCGTATTGCCATCAGCGGAGATGGAAACAGCAACCGCCTGATAACTGGATGTACCGACTGCACCGATACCTACCAATTTGGTTCCCTGTTGAGACCACATTAATCCGCTTCGCGTAAAAATCCAGGCTGCCCCCATATCACTGTTGTCTCCATATCCACCCATTATAACTGTATTTCCGTCAGCAGAAATTGCAACTGCATAGCCCTGGCTTGCAGCGCCCGAAGCGCCTGTGCCGACAAGCTTTTTCCCCTGCTGAACACTGGGGTAAGAAGTTGTTTTTATATTGAAATTGACACTGCTGGTTGCAGTGCCTCCGGATGTTGTAACCGAAACAGGCCCGGTAACCGCACCAGGCATGACCATCCCAAGCAAGGTGTCTCCGTAATTGGCCACCACTAGGGCTGTATCAGATACTACAATTGCAGTCGTGTCCCCTATTTTAAAAGAGGTCAGACCTTTCAGGTTGGTTCCTGTTATTGTTACCAATGTCCCCGGAGGTCCCCCTGCCGGACTGAATGAAGTAATTGTCGGTGCCTGTGCATTGGCGAAGATGGTTGCGAAAAGAAATAAGGTGAGAAGTACTGTTGTTTTCATGTGTGACCGGATTAAGAGTTAAATCGAGGTCAAAGTTAAGAAATAATCAGGTTCGCTTCTGCTTCATTGGCAATGGATGGAAAAAGAAAAGCCGGGGAAATAACCCCGGCTTTTTCTTGAATTGACTCCATTCTAATAATCCATTCCTCCGCCCATTCCTCCGGGCATCTGAGGCATAGCTGCTTTCTCTTCCTTGATGTCAGAGATCACGCAATCAGTCGTCAGCAACATACCGGCAATGGATGCAGCGTTTTCAAGTGCTACACGGGTTACCTTGGTTGGATCGATTACGCCTGAAGTCAGCAGGTTTTCGAATTTATCTGTGCGGGCATTGTAACCGAAATCGGCCTTGCCTTCACGTACTTTCTGGATGACAATGGATCCTTCTCCGCCTGCATTGGCTACAATCTGACGAAGGGGTTCTTCCAGAGCCCGTCTTACGATGGCAAAACCAGTTTGCTCATCTTCGTTTACACCCTTTAATTTATCCAGACCTTCGATGGCGCGTATGTATGCTACTCCACCGCCGGGGACAATTCCTTCTTCCACAGCAGCGCGGGTTGCATGCAAAGCATCGTCAACACGGTCTTTTTTCTCTTTCATTTCAACTTCGGTAGCTGCGCCAATAGAAAGAACAGCAACTCCACCGGCCAATTTAGCCAGACGCTCCTGCAGTTTTTCTTTATCGTAGTCTGAAGTTGTGGTTTCGATCTGAGCCTTGATCTGGTTAACACGTGCAGTGATATCGGCCTTTTTGCCTTTACCGTTCACGATTGTGGTGTTGTCCTTATCAATGCTGATGCGTTCTGCTTTTCCAAGGTAAGAGATATCTGCATTCTCCAATTTGAAACCTCTTTCTTCAGAAATCAGCGTGCCTCCGGTAAGGATAGCCAGATCTTCCATCATGGCTTTTCTGCGGTCTCCGAAACCCGGTGCTTTTACAGCAACAATTTTCAGTGATCCGCGGATTTTGTTAACCACCAGAGTAGCCAGAGCTTCTCCGTCAACTTCTTCTGCAATGATCAGCAGGGGTTTTCCGGTTTGAACTTGCTTTTCCAGAATGGGAAGCAATTCCTTCATACTGGATATTTTTTTATCGTACAGTAAAATGTGAGCGTCTTCAAGAACGGCTTCCATCTTATCTGCATTGGTAACAAAATAAGCCGAAAGGTAACCGCGGTCGAATTGCATTCCATCCACTGTTTTCATCTCAGTATCCGTTCCTTTTGCTTCTTCAACAGTGATAACGCCGTCTTTACCAACTTTTTTCATCGCATCGGCAATCAGGGTTCCGATTGCTTCATCGCTGTTCGCTGAAATGGTAGCAACCTGTTTAATTTTCTGATTGTCGCTTCCGACTGCCTGACTTTGTTTTTTCAGGTTTTCAACAACGGCAATAACCGCTTTGTCAATTCCTCTTTTCAGATCCATTGGATTGGCACCTGCTGCAACGTTTTTCAAGCCCGCCGTTACGATAGCCTGAGCCAAAACAGTTGCGGTAGTTGTACCGTCACCTGCAATATCAGCAGTTTTAGATGCTACTTCTTTGAGCATTTGAGCGCCCATATTTTCGATGGGGTCGTTCAATTCAATTTCTTTTGCAACAGTCACACCGTCTTTTGTGATGTTGGGTGCTCCGAATTTTTTGTCAATAATAACATTGCGTCCTTTTGGACCCAGAGTTACTTTTACCGCATTCGCCAAAGCATCAACTCCTCTTTTGAGGGCATCACGTGCTTCGAGATCAAAATTTATGTTCTTAGCCATTTTAATTGGTTTTATTTAATTGTTATTGATTTTTAGTTTGCGCCCTTCGGGCATAAGTCAGAACCCTGCGGGCTATCAAAGTATCGCGAAAATGTCAGATTCACGCATGATTAAATATTCTTTGCCTTCAACGGTGATTTCGGTACCGGCATATTTTCCATACAATACGGTGTCTCCGATTTTTACTGCAGGCTTGTTGCCTTTTTCATCCAATTCACTGACAGAAACCACCTTACCTCTTTGGGGTTTCTCTTTTGCTGTGTCGGGGATAATGATTCCACTGGCAGTTTTTTCTTCCGCAGCTGCGGCTTCAACTACAACTCGGTTTTGAGTTCCAGCTACAGGTTTAATACTTACTTTGCTCATTTTTGGTTTGATTTTGGGTTAAACATTAATTTTCTAATCAGTAGATAGCCCCTTCTTACGGGCACTGGGGTAGTTCATTTACCATGCCAAAGGCAATTACCGCCAATTTTTCAATAAAAATGTCAGGTTGAAATGACAAGCTGACATTTTTTGTCCCCGCAGCTGGCTCATGTTGGTATGCATCAGGTTTATTTACCTTTTGGGGCAGGAGCTGGCGCCGGAGCTGGTCCCGCTGAAGGCGTCGATACGCCGGGAGGATTAGCCATTGGAGCGTTAACCGGAGCCGGAGTGGAAGGTGTGCTGGTACTTACGTCTGCAGCCTTCTTTTTGGTTACCGATTCGGTGGAATCCTTGTCTTCTGTTTTGCCCTTGCTGGCAGGAACTGCAACCAGACAAAGTACTAAAAGTGCAATTGCCAGAGTCCAGGTCGACTTTTCAAGAAAGTCAGCTGTTTTACGAACACCCATGACCTGATTTGAAGACGCAAAAGTTGAAGAAAGACCTCCGCCTTTTGAATTTTGGATCAAAACCACCAGTATTAACAGTACGCTAACAAGGATGATCAGAATAGAGACAAAAGTTCCCATGTTTATTTATGTTGATTGATGAGTTTCCTGATTTCGATAATTTGGGATGCAAAGAAAGCACTTTTTTCCGGATATTTCAAACTTAATGTTTCGTACGCCCGGATGGCCTTGCTGTATAGTTTCTGGCTAAGGTAAATTTTTGCCAGTGTTTCGGTTGCCATGGAATCATCCTGTTCAAGGCTTTTCCTGGCAAGAGTTGTAGAAGAAAAGAATTCGGTCTGTTGTTTGATCCGGGGTTCGGTTTCAATAATCTTGTCGATACGTTCGAGCATCAGCATTCGTTCAGTTTCCTGCTCCAATGCAGGTCGCCGGGTCTGTTTCAGCCACTTCGAAAAGGGCTGAAGGGCCGTCTTGTCAAGTTTTTTTGCAGCCGGAATTTCGCTCCTTGTTTTATCCTGACTCAGATTCTTTTGCCTGTTCAGTTTGCCTTCCTGCAGCAGTCGCTCCATTTCAATTTCCACACTGGCATCAATGGCTTCCGGTGTGATATTAGCTGTAATTCCTGCAACTTCACCAGTTTCAACAGAATACAGCAAAGGCTTCTCGGGTTTAATTTCCGGTTTTGGTTCAGGCTGAACTTCAGGTTTACGGCTGATCAATTCATACAGAACAGTCCTGTTTCCCGAATAGGCAGAAGCGATTTTAAGCTGATTGCTGTATTGGATGCTTTGGATATCAAAGAGATTTTTGGCATACAGCAATTGAGCCGTTTGGAAAAAGGGGTATTCTTTCACAACAGTTAAGAGCAGCGCTTCAGTTTCCGCAGAAAGAGTTGAGGGTTGTTCTATACAGCTTATGAATTGTTGCCGGTTCATTCGCACATCACCAGTTGTTAAATGCTTTGTTAAAAATATCCTCTGTCAGTTCTTTGTTGATCTGGGGTATCAGTGTGGGCTCCTGGCTGGCCAGGTTCAGGCTTGCACTGTAATCTGCATAACGGGTAAACGTGGATTCGAAATTTTTTTTCTCGTCGAATTTGTTGCTGTACTTAACGTTAACAGTAACCGTCAGCCGGTTGAGTGCAGCCTGGTCATTGGTTTGTATGGCAAGCGGAGTGACTTTGTAATCGGTTATGGAACCTTCGAAACTCAGGTCGCCCCCTTTTGCAACCAGTCCCAGTCTGGTCTGGGAGGCACAAATGTCTTTCAAAGCTTCCGTAAAAAGCTGGCTGAGTGTCGGAGGAGCCAAGGAAGAATTGTTTACAAAATACTGAACCGAAACGGTTTTGGCCTCAACAGGAATGCTGGCCCCATTGAGGGAATAGCCCATTTTGCAGCCCGCAGCGATGACCAGTAGAACAACCAACGCTATCAGTAAATTTTTCATTCGATCAGTGAATTTTTCATTAATTGTCCAACTTATATTCACTGATTTTCCTATACAAAGTCCGTTCGGATATGCCCAATTCCCTGGCTGCGGATTTACGCTTGCCTTTATGTTTGGCAAGCGCCTTTTTTATCATGTCTACTTCCTGATCAAGCAGAGACAAAGGCTGCTCATCCATTACTTCGTGTTCCTCGATGACTTCATCCGAATCCAAACCCAGTTTAATAGGAGGTTCAGGGCTGCCCACATCCTGATACAGTTTCTTTATGAGGGGTCCGTTCTCAGGCTGAAAATCCTGGGCAAGGGAACTGCCGTTATTGATCAGATCAACAACTATTTTTTTGAGGTCGGTCAGGTCTTTTTTCATATCAAACAAAACCTTGTACAGAATATCCCGTTCTGAAAATTCTGAACCCGCTTCCTTTCCTTTAACTACCATGGGAAGGCTCGAAGCTGATTGCGCAGGCAAATAGTTAAGGAGGATTTCAGAATTAATGTCCCGCTTTTTTTCAATCACTGAAATCTGTTCGGTGATGTTTTTAAGCTGACGCACATTTCCCTGCCAGTAATAATTCGTAAGCAGGGATTCAGATTCGGGATTTAATTTGATGACCGGCATCCGGTATTTGGCCGCAAAATCAGAAGCGAATTTCCTGAACAAAAGCTGGATGTCCTGCTTGCGGTCCCTGAGCGGAGGCACAAGTATCGGAACAGTGTTCAGACGGTAATACAAATCTTCCCTGAACTTGCCTTTTTCAATAGCCTGGTTGATGTTTACGTTCGTCGCGGCTATGACCCTGACATTCGTCTTTAACACCTTGGATGAACCTACCTTTATGAATTCTCCGCTTTCCAGCACACGCAAAAGCCTTGCCTGTGTTGCAATGGGCGTCTCTGCAACCTCATCCAGAAAAATTGTTCCGCCGTTCGCGACCTCAAAATAACCTTTCCTCGCTTCATGAGCTCCCGTAAAGGAACCCTTTTCATGCCCGAAAAGTTCAGAATCGATTGTGCCTTCGGGAATTGCTCCGCAATTTACGGCTATATAAGGCCCGTGCTTGCGCGAACTGAGCTGGTGAATAATCTGTGGAAAAACTTCCTTGCCGGTTCCGCTTTCCCCGGTAATCAAAACGCTCAGATCGGTTGGGGCTACCTGAATGGCAATATCCATGGCCCTTTCTAAAAGCGGAGAGCTTCCGATGATACCGAATCTGTTTTTTATATCCTGAATATTCATCTGAATACGGCTTCGGTTACGGGTCTCCCGATCAGAGTCGCAACGGTACAGCTTTCTGCAAGTACATTTACGTAATCCCCTTTTTTATAGTCCTGCTTATCAAAAACCACTACTGAGTTTTGAGAATTGCGGCCCGACAACTGGGCCGCCGATTTTTTTGAGATCGTTTCAACCAGCACCCTGTGCGTTTTCCCCAATCCGGTCCTGGTACGAAGAGCCGAATGCGTTTGCTGCAAGGCCACCACTTCCGCCAGACGCGTTTGTTTTACCTCTGCAGAAATGTCATCTTGGTAGTTGCGCTGGGCAAGCGTACCGGGACGCTCACTGTAGGCAAACATATAGGCAAAGTCATATTTGACCTTTTCCATCAGCGAAATGGTATCCCGGTATTCGGCTTCTGTCTCGCCGCAGAAGCCGGTAATAATATCTGTTGAGATGGCGCAATCAGGCACTATTCTTCTCACTGCTGCAATGCGGTCGAGGTACCACTCACGGGTGTAGCCCCGGTTCATGCGCCCGAGCACAGTTGAATTTCCCGATTGAACAGGAAGGTGTAAATTTTTGCAGATATTGTCGTACTTAGCCATGGTATAAAGCACCTCATCGGTAATGTCCTTGGGGTGGGAAGTTGAAAAACGCACCCGAAGTTCAGAACTCAGCAGAGCAACCATTTCCAATAACCGTGCAAAATTTACGGATGCAAATTTATAACTATCCACATTTTGCCCCAGCAAGGTAACTTCGCGGTATCCTTTTGCCAGCAAATCCCTTGCCTCAGCTAAAATACTTTCAGGATCCCGGCTCCGTTCGCGTCCGCGGGTAAACGGAACCACACAGAAAGAGCACATGTTATCACAACCTCTCATGATGCTGATGAAAGCTGAAACACCATTACTGTCCAGACGTACCGGATTAATGTCAGCATAGGTTTCTTCCCTGGAGAGCAAAACATTTACCGCCTTTTGTCCACCCTCCACTTCTTCTATTAACCGGGGCAGGTCTCTGTACGAATCAGGCCCTACAACGAGGTCTACTGACTTTTCCTCCTCCAGCAGTCTGGATTTCAAACGCTCGGCCATACATCCCATTACACCAATCATCAGGGATGGATTGTATTTTTTGACACTGTTGAATTCTTTTAAGCGGTTGCGAACACGCAATTCGGCATTTTCCCTGATGGCACAGGTATTGACCAAAATCAGGTCGGCCTGTTTAAAATCAGCAGTAACCAGATATCCCTTATCGGTGAGCAAAGAGGCTACAATTTCACTGTCCGAAAAATTCATCGCACAACCGTAGCTTTCTATAAACAGTTTTTTTTGCATGGGGGAGCAAAGGTACAGCATTTTGACAACCTGACAAAATGGCACAAATTTGCTTGTTAGAAAAAAATTTTTTCCTTTGCAGCAAATTCAATTGCAACTTATAAGGTATGGCGAAAAACTTATTCATTGTTGAGTCCCCCGCAAAAGCTAAAACAATAGGCGGTTTTTTAGGAAAAGAATTTATCGTAAAGTCCTCTATTGGCCATATCCGGGACTTGATTTCAAAAAAAATGGGGATTGATATCGAAAACAATTTCGAGCCCCAGTATGAAATATCTCCCGAGAAGAAAAGTGTAGTGGCCGAACTGAAAAAACTGGCCAAGGGTTCTGAAATGGTCTGGCTGGCGACGGACGAGGACCGCGAAGGGGAAGCCATTGCCTGGCATTTATACGAGGCCCTGGGTCTAACAGCGAAGAACACAAAACGGGTTGTCTATTCTGAAATTACCAAACCGGCTATTTTAAAGGCCATCGAAAACCCAAGGAAAATTGATCAGAATCTGGTGGACGCCCAGCAGGCCCGGAGGGTTCTCGATCGTCTGGTGGGTTACGAATTGTCTCCCATACTCTGGAAAAAAATCAAACCTTCTCTTTCTGCGGGTAGGGTACAAAGTGTCTCTGTGAGACTGATCGTTGAACGCGAAAGGGAAATAATGAATTTCAAAAGCCTTTCTTCCTATAAAGTATCGGCCGTTTTTGAAACAGAAGGAAAGGCCGCAGTAAAAGCTGAATTGACCAAACGTTTGCAAACCCTCGAAGAAGCAAAAGCGTTGCTGGAGAAATGTGTTTCTGCTTCTTTTGTTATTTCAAACCTGGAGACCAAACCGGCCCGCAAAAGCCCTTCGGCTCCTTTTACTACTTCGACGCTTCAGCAGGAGGCCGGCCGAAAATTCGGCTACTCTGTTGCCCAAACCATGAGCATTGCACAACGCCTTTACGAAGGCGGTAAAATAACCTACATGCGTACCGACAGCGTGAATCTTTCGGATTCGGCATTGGATGCATCTCAGGCAGAAATCAAACGGATCTACGGAGACAAGTATCACCAGACCCGTAAATACAAAACCAAAAGCAAAAATGCCCAGGAGGCCCACGAAGCCATTCGTCCCACCTATATGAACCAGCATACCATTGATGGCGAGGTTCAGGAAATGCGACTGTATGATTTAATCTGGAAACGTACCATTGCTTCCCAGATGGCCGATGCCGAACTCGAAAAAACGACCGCCACCATTTCTATTTCGACTGCGCCCGAGGTATTTGTCGCACAGGGAGAAGTGTTGAAATTTGACGGGTTTCTTAAAGTGTACATGGAGACCAGGGAAAATGAAAACGAAGAAGACGAAGTGACCGAAGGGATATTGCCGGCAATGAAAGTCAATGAAACCCTGGTCCGCAAAAGCATCATCGCGAACGAACGGTTTTCGCATCACCCTCCAAGATATACCGAAGCCAGCCTGGTAAAAAAACTCGAGGAACTGGGTATTGGCCGTCCTTCGACGTACGCTCCCACCATCTCCACTGTTCAGAAAAGAGGATATGTTGTCAAGGAAGACCGCGAAGGTTATACACGTAATTACAATGTACTGAGTTTAATAAGCTCGGAGACACCTGTATCAGCCGGTTCGGAGGTAACGCAGGAAATCAAAACCGAAAATACCGGAGCAGAAAAGTCCAAGCTGTTTCCAACGGACATCGGAATCGTGGTGAATGATTTTCTGATCAGCAACTTTGCTGCTATTCTGGATTATAATTTTACCGCCAAAGTAGAGGAAGAATTTGACGAAGTAGCCGACGGTAAAATGGCCTGGACCAGCATGCTTAAAGAATTTTACACCCCTTTTCACAAAACGGTTGTACTCGCTGAAGGAAGCGAACGTGCAAGTGGAGAGCGCATACTGGGCAAGGATCCGAAATCGGGAAAAACGATTTTGGTGCGCGTGGGTCGTTTCGGACCTATGGCTCAGATCGGAGAACAGGATGACGAGCAAAAACGATTTGCAAGTTTGCGCAAAGACCAGCGCCTGGAGAACATTACCCTTGAAGAAGCCCTGACGCTTTTTAAACTTCCCCGTGTAGTTGGTCAGTACGAAGGGGACGACATTTTGGTTGCCATAGGCCGTTTCGGCCCCTATATTAAAAACCACGGAGCATTTGTTTCGCTGTCAAGAGAAGACGACCCCTATACGGTAACACTTGAACGCTGCACCGAAATACTGAAGCTGCCCAAGCTCCCGAAAATTCTGGGCAAGCGCGAAGAGCAGGACATTAGTGTAAACAAGGGCCGCTTTGGCCCCTATGTAAAATATGGCAACACCTTCGCTTCCCTTTCTAAAAACGAGGATCCGTTTTCGGTAAGCCTTGAAAGAGCGATCGAACTGATAGATGCCAAGCTGATTAAAGATGCCGCCAAGAACATTAAATTATTTCCTGAGAATGCGGATGTAAAAGTAGTGGTTGGGCGCTATGGGCCCTGCATTCAGATCGGCAGAAAGTTTTTTAAAATCCCTAAGGAAAAACAACCGGCTGAACTTACCTTGCAGGAATGCCTCGATATTGCCGGAGTTAAATCGAGCGATGAACTGACAAAAGGGAAATTCGGAAAATTCGGAAAAGCCTCAAAAGCAGGAGATAAAAAAACGGAAGCTAAAAAAGAAGGTTCTAAAAAGACTCCGGTCAAAAAAACCGCAGCGAAAAAAGTGACCCCGAAGAATGCGGCTGTAAAAAAAACAGCCGTCAAAAAAACAGCGCCAGCAGTCAGGAAAACAGTTAAAAAGAAAGATTAATTTCTAAAAGGAACTATGGACATTTCTGATTTTTTTAGTCCCCTTGATCCTGAAAGCCTGAATGGCGGGAATCCTTTCCCTAAAAACAGCCTGGGTTCAGTTATCCGGATGTACATGAGGGGCACTGATTTTCCCGATCTTACAACCATTAAAATGGCCCTGATTGCCGTGGAAGATGACCGAAAAGCCTTTGGAAACGAAGGTTGCGGACAGGCTTCGGGATTCATACGGGACTATTTGTTCCGGCTTTCCGATCCCAAATTTAATTTTGGGATCGCCGACCTGGGGACCATTAAGGCAGGACACAGCGTAGAGGATACCTACTTCGCGCTTTCTTCAACCTGCGCCGAACTGATTTCCAATAAAATTATTCCCATTATCCTTGGAGGGGGCAATGACCTGGCCTTTGCCCAGTACCAGGCTTATGAAAAACTGGCGCAGACCATCAATATGGTTGCAGTTGATCAGAACTTTGACCTGGGCGATGCCGACCTGGGACTTGATTCAAGAACCTATCTGGGGAAAATTATTCTTCAGCAGCCCAATTATCTTTTCAATTACAGCAACCTGGGTTACCAGAGCTATTTTGTGGACAGCAAGGAACTCGAACTGATGAGCAAACTGTTTTTCGACGTTTACCGTCTGGGCCAGATTCGTTCGAACATCGAAGAAGTGGAGCCCATAGTCCGGAATGCCGACATGCTTAGTTTTGATGTATCTTCAATCAGGCAAAGCGATGCCCCCGGATGCAGCCATGCCACCCCGAACGGATTTTACGGTGAAGAAGCCTGCCAGATAACCCGCTATGCAGGGATGAGCGATAAACTGACCTCCATCGGTTTTTATGAACTGAACCCAAAAAAGGATAGGGCCGGACAAACAGCGCACCTGGCAGCACAGATGATCTGGTATTTTATGGACGGCTATGCCAACCGAAAACAGGATTTCCCGTTCAAAAGCGGTACAGACTATACTAAATTCAGGGTGGTCATTAAGGAAAACCAATACGAGCTGGTATTTTACAAAAGCAATAAAAGCGACCGCTGGTGGATGGAAGTTCCTTACCCCCCTGACAAGAGGCTTAAGTTTGAACGCCATTACTGGGTGCCCTGCTCGTATGAAGAATATCAGGAAGCCTGCAAGGACGAAATGCCCGACCGGTGGTGGCTTACTTTTCAAAAACTGGGCTGATAATAAAAAAAATACCCCTGGTTGTATTTTATTAATATTATTCTTAACTTAGCGATTCAGAATTGTGGGATATTTTTGATTTTAAACCATTTGAAACTAAACAAAGTATGAGAAAAATCCTTACTACACTTGTCCTTTCAGCTGTTTTGGGTGTGTCATTTGCTCAGCAGGATGCACAGTACAGTCAGTGGATGTTCAATAAGCTGGATATGAACGCGGGATATGCAGGGACCAGCAAAGCGATTTGCATCACGGCATTGTACAGGGATCAGTGGGTTAATTTCCCGGGTGCGCCCAAGACTTTTTCTCTGAACGCCGACGCTTATATTGACCCTTTACACGGAGGGGTTGGTCTTGTGGTTTGCAATGACCAGTTGGGTTTTACCAATACAACGATAGCTGAACTCGCCTATTCCTATCACCTGACTCTTGGTACAGGAACGCTTGGCATAGGCGCCAATCTGGGTGTGCAGCAAATGACCGTCAACGGACAATGGATATCAACGGATCCCTATACCCAGGATGCAGCCATACCTCAGAACAAAGTAAGTTCGATGGCATTTGATATGGGCCTGGGCTTGTATTATACGAACGACCAGGGAATGTTTTTCGGATTGTCAACCACTCACCTTCCCGAAACTTCAATCAGCAAAAACGGAGCAGATGGAGCTGTTTCCTTCGCCAATCCAACTCCGGGCAATTTCGGATACCAGCTCGCCCGCCACTATTATGTAATGGCAGGTTACCCCTTTCAGATCAGCCAGGATGTTAAAATTATTCCGGCAGTTCTTGCCAAAACGGATGGTTCTTCTACACAGATCGATATCAACGGTCGTGTCGTATACCAGGATAAATACTGGGCCGGAGCTTCCTACCGCATCACAGATGCCGTTGTGTTTATGCTCGGATTTAAACTCAGCGGTTTTGAAGTCGGATATTCCTTCGATTTAACCACTTCTGATCTGAAGAATTACAGCCAGGATACGCATGAAATTGTCCTTAAGTACTGCTTCAAACCATTTAAGGTTCCGCCTCCGACAAGACACAGTAACGTTCGTTTCGTTTCCTGATATTTATTTATGACAAAGGACACTTGCAGAATCAGTAATTCTTTGCAGACAGGATTTGTATACTTTAATACTAAATTAGTTGCCCATACGTTTTATTATAATATAACAACGGTTAAAGAAAACTAAAAAGGAGGATTCCCATGAAAAAGTTGCTCGTGTTAGTTTCATTTGCTGCCCTGGTTACCTCGTGTAGCAAGGGTACAGGTGAGCTTGTCGGTGTATTGGGACGGGAGGAATGGTTTCAGCCTGACCCATTTGGGATGAATTATATTCATCCGGGTGGATTCAATATGGGTCCGAGTGATGAAGACATTACCTTCTCTCACACAACCAAGGCAAAAACAGTTTCTGTTCAGGCCTTCTATATTGATGATTCTGAAATCTCCAATAACGAATACCGTCAGTTTGTATTTTGGGTAAGGGATTCCATTGCCCGCCGCAAACTGATTGACGACGGAGTCGGAACCGATCTGGGGAATGCTACAAACCAATACGGGGAAGACAATGACCCTCCTACCATTAACTGGGATACCAAAGTGGATTGGGAAGAACAATCGGTAAGGGAAGCCCTGGTAGACATGTATCTTCCTGAAAACGAGCGTTTTTACAGAAGAAAAGAAATCGATACGCGTAAACTTAATTTTGAATATTACTGGATAGATCTGAAAACTGCCGCTTCCAAATCCAACCGCTTCCTGCCCAACAAAAGCCCTGATAAAAACGGTCAGGATTTCATCAACGGCGGAACTATCGCGCGTGATCAGCTGGGAACTTACAACGTAACAAAAACAGTTCACAAAGGGGACGGTTTTTACGAACCCATCACCAAAAAAGGCGTTGACAGAAGTGTATTTATCATCAAGGATATTATCAACGTTTATCCCGACACACTTTCCTGGGTTCACGATTATACCTACGCCTTCAACGAACCCCTTACCAACATGTATTTCTGGCATCCGGCCTACGATGATTATCCGGTGGTAGGCGTAAGTTGGAAACAGGCAAGAGCATTTTGCGTATGGAGAACACAGTTGCTCAACAGCTTCCTGGCTCACAATGGCGGTGTATTTGTGAACGATTTTCGTTTACCGACAGAGGCCGAATGGGAATGGGCTGCCCGCGGAGACCTGAACCTGAGTCCTTACCCATGGGGGGGGCCTTATATCCGTAATGCAAGAGGTTGCTTCCTTGGGAACTTCAAGCCCATGCGCGGTCTGTATTTTGATGACGGCGGATTTCATACAGTACCCATCTATTCCTACAACCCCAATGACTTCGGTTTGTATTGCATGGCCGGAAACGCAGCAGAATGGACCAGCAATGCCTTCGACGAGAGCGCTTACGACTTTTCACACGATCAGAACCCTGATTACGTATACGAAGCTCAGGAAAACGAACCATCGGTTCTCAAGCGTAAAGTTATACGCGGAGGTTCCTGGAAAGACGTAGGTTATTACCTTCAGTGTAGTTCAAGGGATTATGAATATCAGGATACGGCCAAATGCTATATCGGATTCCGCTGTGTGATGACCTATCTTGGCCGTGCAAAAGGAACTGACGGAGTTGCTGACAAATCCTTTAGTGGCGGTAAAAAATAATTTTAGATCAGAATCAAAACAACGCAAACAATTAACCATTAAAACTTGATTAACTTATGAGACCTGGAACAAAAGCGTGGAAGAATTTTATGGCCAAACTGTACGGATTCGGTGCGGCGGTTGTAATCATTGGTGCGATGTTTAAAATCATGCACTGGCCGGGTGCGGGTCCCATGCTTGTTACCGGTTTAAGTACCGAAGCTGTGATCTTCTTTTTCTCTGCATTTGAGCCACCACACGAAGAAGTGGATTGGAGCCTTGTTTATCCTGAACTCTCCGGCATGCACGGTGCAGAAGAAGGTGATGAAGAAGCAAAAGCAATTGAAGAAGACAAAGGAACCGTTACTGAACAACTCGACCACATGCTGGAGGAAGCCAAGATCGGTCCTGAGCTGATTGAAAGTCTTGGAGCAGGTCTGCGTAATTTATCTGAAAACACAACCAAGATGACCGATATTACTGCGGCATCCGTTGCTACTAACGAGTACGCCTCAAACGTAAAAAATGCATCCAAATCAATTGAAAGTCTTTCCTCAACTTATGATGATGCACGCAACTCGATTTCCTCTTCGGTTAACAATCTGAGTGAGTCCTATAACAAGGCTTCTCAGTCACTTGAAAATATGACCAACACCAATTCAGATACTTTCACACAGGCTCAGACCTATACCGAGCAATTGGGTAAGGTTTCCAAGAATCTCTCTGCGCTGAATGCTTCCTATGAGCTTCAGTTGCAAAGTTCACACGATCATCTGGGCGCAACCGGTAAATTGTACGCCGGCATTGAGGAACTGATGAACAACCTGAACTCCTCTATCAGCGATACCAAGAAATACAAATCGGAGATCGAAAACCTGTCGAACAATCTGTCGGCACTGAATACTATTTACGGTAACATGCTTACTGCATTGAATTATAAAAAATAATATAACCTTAAGCGCATATGGCAGGTGGTAAAGAGACCCCGAGGCAGAAAATGATCGGGATGATGTATTTGGTTTTGACAGCTTTATTGGCGATGAACGTATCCAAGGATATTTTGAATGCGTTTGTTACTGTAAATGAAGGGTTGGTTCATACCAATGCAAGTTTTGACACGAAGAACAACATTACTCAGAATGCCTTTGAACTGGCTATGCTGAACGATGAACGCAAGACCAAGCCCTATTACGACGCTGCCTTATCCGTTCGGAACATGTCCAGGGATCTGGATAAATTTATCATTGAATTGAAGTCCGAATTGATTGAGGAGGTAGAAAAGGTAGAAAAGAAAACCGCCGATACCCTGAAACTGGCCAGAGTTAACGGGAAGGACAACTACAATGAACCCACCCACTTTCTGATCGGACCGGATGAGGAGAATGCAACCGGAAAAGCCAAGGAACTGAAAGACAAAATTGACAAGTACCGCAAGGATATTCTGGATCTGATAAAATTAAAGGTGAAGAAACCGGGAGCTGTCACTACATTTGAGAAATCCCTTGGATTAAGAACAGGCAGAGAATATTCCATCTTCGAAGAAAAAGAAGTGAGTTGGGAAAACAACCTGTTTTACCACGTTCCTTTGGCTGCTGACATTACCCACCTGAGTCGTATTCAGAATGAAATTAAAAATGCCGAAGGCGATGCCATCAACATGCTTTACAACGAAATCTCTGCTTCCGACTTTAAATTTGACACACTCGCCGCAAAGGTTGTTGCACCATCCAGTTATATATTAGCCGGATCTGATTACACAGCTGACGTTTTCGTTGCAGCCTTCAGCACGACTCAAAATCCTCAGGTTTGGCTGGGAGAATATGATTCAATTAAGGGTTCACTAAAGGGTCCTGTGGATTCTAGCTCCGTTAAGGTTGACAGGGGTATTGGAACCTACACTGTTAAAACAGGTTCAGAAGGTCTGCAAAAATGGGCGGGTCTTATACGTGTAAAATCTCCCGACGGAACTTATAAGCAATATCCTTTCAAATCTTCCTATAAAGTTGCCCGTCCCGCCGCTTCGGTATCTCTGGACAAGATGAATGTATTTTATATCGGTGTTGACAATCCTGTGACCATTGCTGCGGCAGGTGTCGCTCCATCTGATATTTTACCTTCTATGTCCGGAGGAACACTTTCCAAAGGTTCAGGACCGGGTCAATACACTGTGCGGGTTTCCGGAGGATCAGAAGCTTCCATCGCTATCGGAGCAAAAGTAAATGAGAAGAGTACCCCCATGGGATCTTTCAAGTTCCGCATCAAACGCGTTCCTGACCCGGTAGCTTATTTTTCGGGCAAAAAAGGGGACGATAAGCTGACAAAAGGCGAACTTCTGGCTGCACCCGGAGTCATTGCCAAGCTGGAAAACTTCGATTTCGACTTGAAGTTTGACGTTATTTCTTTTGATATAAGTATGGCGGCAAACGGAGGTATTGCAACAGAATCATCAACCAGCAACAGAATTACTGCTGCCCAAAAATCCCTGCTTGAGCATGCCAAGACGGGTGGAAAAGTTTACATTGAAAATGTAAAAGCAAAGGGCCCTGACGGGTCTGTGCGTTCGATTCCAGGAGTGAACATTAAAATAAAGAGTTGATCCATGAAAAAAACGGCAAGATTTCTGATTCTCCTGTGCGTCGCACTGGCTTCAGGCAGTTCCATTGCTCAAAACGTACTTGACGGGGCTTATATTAAAGAGAACACCCCAAAGAGAAGGGTAATTCCCTACACTCCCCTGCGTGAGGCAGATGTAATCTGGTCTAAACGGGTCTGGAGGGTATTGGATCTGAGAGAAAAGCTGAATCAGCCTTTTTATTATCCGTCACAAAAAACAAACGAACGCAAGGCGCTTATTGATGTGATTCACGATGCCCTGTCAGCCGGTCAGCTGACTGCATACGGTAATCCCACCTTTGACGATGAATTCAAGGTACCTTTGACCAAGAGTGAAATCGAGGCCATATTTGTTAAATGGGACTCTACTACGACCCAGGAAGACCCTGAAACAGGTGAAATGAAAGTTGCTCCTACAAAGGTTGAAGTTGGAGCCGATAAAGTAAAACAGTATACCCTGAAAGAGGATTGGTTTTTTGACAAACAACGTTCGGTTCTTGACGTGAGAATCATTGGTATTTGCCCCATGATTGAAGACTTTACTGAATCCGGAGAATTCAGGGGTTACAAAAGACTGTTCTGGATTTATTTTCCGGAGGCCCGTCCGATTTTTGCAAACGCCGAAGTGTATAACCGCAAAAGCGACGAAGAACGAAGAACCTATGAGGACGTGTTCTGGAAACGTCAGTTCGCCAGTTACATCATGAAGGAGAGCAACGTTTACGACCGTTCGCTTGCAGAATACAAAAAGGGTCTGGATTTACTTCTGGAGTCTGAGAAGATCAAAGCAGAGATCTTCAACTGGGAGCATGACCTCTGGCATTTCTAAGCCACTTTCAGCCGGTTGATTGCCGAACGCTTCATCTTGTTTTTCGCGTAATCCAGGGTTAGATGCAATTCCTTTGTGGCCTTGTTGGAGGGGACTTCAAACATGGCATCCATCATAATGGCCTCACAGATCGAACGCAGACCACGGGCCCCAAGCTTAAACTCAAGCGCCTTTTCTACTATAAAATCAAAGACCGATTTATCAAAGGTCAGTTTTACGCCGTCCAGGTCAAACAACTTTACATACTGCTTGATAATTGAATTCCTGGGTTCTGTCAGGATTTTCCGCAGTGTCGCCTCGTCCAGGGAGTCCAGATGTGTTAGTACCGGCAGACGACCGATCAGCTCCGGGATAAGCCCGAAACTGCGCAGGTCTTCAGGAGAAATGTATTGCAGGTAATTGTTACGATTGAGATCTTCAAGTCCCTTTCGGGCCCCGAAACCAAGCGTCTGGCTCTGCAAGCGATTGGCAATTTTACGGTCTATCCCTTCAAATGCTCCTCCGCATATAAACAATATATTTTTCGTATTGACCTGGATCATTTTCTGATCCGGATGCTTGCGCCCGCCCTGTGGCGGAACGTTAACCGAAGATCCTTCAAGCAGTTTTAGAAGCCCTTGCTGAACCCCTTCTCCCGATACATCACGTGTGATCGAAGGGTTATCGCCCTTGCGGGATATTTTATCCAACTCATCAATGAATACGATTCCGCGTTCAGCTGCCAGCACATCGTAGTCGGCTGCCTGAAGCAGCCGGGTGAGAATACTTTCAACATCCTCGCCCACGTAACCGGCCTCTGTAAGGACGGTCGCATCAGCCATGCAAAAAGGAACATTGATAATTTTAGCAATGGTACGCGCCAAAAGGGTTTTTCCTGTTCCGGTCTCCCCTACCATAATGACGTTTGATTTTTCAATCTCTACATCCTCGTCCTGCTTTGCAGGTTTTTGTGCAACCCGTTTGTAGTGATTGTAAACGGCTACCGATAACACTTTTTTTGCATCTTCCTGACCGATCACATAATCGTCCAGGTGTTTTTTGATTTCAAGAGGTTTGAGCAGATTAATGGACTTGTACAGGGAATTGCCGTTGCGCTCGTTAAGCTCCTCCTTCACCAGCTGCAAAGCCTGCTCAATACAACGGTCGCAGATATGCCCGCGTTTCCCGGCGATGAGTACAGTAGTATCCTGCTTATCACGTTCGCAAAACGAACATTTTACTCCTGCTTTACTTTCTTTCGGTTCGGCCATTTTTGGTACATTTTCATATTAAGCGAATTGCGAATAGCCATTAGGGTAGATCATCCCTATTCGCAATTCGCTAATGGCTATTCGCTACTTACCAGTACGTTCCAATATCTCATCAATCATCCCATAGTCCTTCGCTTCCTGAGCAGTCATCCAGTAGTCGCGGTCAGAATCCTTGTACACTTTATCATACTCCTGATTCGAATGCTTGGCGATGATTTCGTACAGTTCTTTTTTCAGTTTCTGAATCTCGCGTGCCGTGATTTCGATATCAGACGCCTGTCCTTCAGCTCCGCCAAGAGGCTGGTGAATCATTACCCTGGAATGCTTCAGGCTGGTGCGTTTTCCTTTTTCTCCTGCACACATCAGCACTGCTCCCATGGAAGCCGCCATTCCTACACAGATGGTGGCTACATCCGGGGCAATGTATTGCATGGTATCGTAAATTCCGAGACCTGCATAAACCGAGCCACCGGGAGAATTGATGTAAATCTGAATGTCTTTTTTTGAATCAACCGACTCCAGAAACAGTAATTGACCCATGATGATGTTCGACACATAATCATTGATGCCTGTTCCCATGAAGATAATCCGATCCATCATCAGCCTGGAAAAAATGTCCATAGAGGCCACATTCAGCTGACGCTCTTCGATAACGGTTGGAGAAATATAGTCGTCCTGAACCGACATGTAATTGTGCAGTGTGCTGCTGCTGATACCCAGATGTTTTACTGCGTATTTTTTGAATTCGTCTTTTGGAAACATAATGGATTGGGGTTTTAATTCGTTAAAAAAATTAGTTATAGTTTGGAAAATTCATCAAAGCTGACTTCTTTGGGCTCAACTGAAAATTTTTCTTTAAACACAGCCATCACTTTAGTTCCGTATAGCTGATCGAAAATTCGTTTGGTTTCTTCTTCATTGGCCATAATGCGCTTAACGCTCTCCTCCAGTTCCGTCTCTTCAATGTCTTTGGCATTGTAGCGTTTGAACTGCGCAGCTATAAGACCCCGGACATGCTGTTTGGCATCCTCAGCGCTTACCTTAATTTCATTATCCTTGATAATTTTGTTTTCGATTAACTGCCACCTGAGGGTATCTGCGTAACGATCGTATTCGGCGCTTACTTGCTCCATAGTGACCGGCTTGTCGTTTGCTGCGACAAGCCAGCGTTTGAGGAATTCATCGGGAAGCTTAACGTTTATCTTTTTCTTCAGGCTTGCAACGGCGTCCGAATAAAACCTGCGTTCGCTTTCACCAAGGTGCATCTGCACAAGTTCTTCCCTGATTCGGCCCCTGAATTCTTCAAGGGTTTTCACCTGATCCTTGCCGTATACCTTTTCAAAAAGCTCTTCGTTAAGTTCTGCCGGAGAAAGACGCGAACTGTTTTTTATGGTCAGCTGAAACAACGACTGCACTTTTTCGACTGCGTCTTTATCCATTCCGAGCAAAGCGGCACGGTCTGCTGTATTTTCCACCAGCTTCACCAGATCAACCACAACTTTATCCTCCTTTTTTAATCCCAGCAGAGCCGTGGCAGCCGGGTGACCTTTGTATTTTTCAAGAAACAGAGAAGAAGACCTGAAAATACCTCCGGGAAGTATAGCTTTAGTGTCGTCGAGCTCCACGATATCCACGTATAGCATATCGTTTTCACCGGTTATTTCCTGAGGAACAATTTTACCGTAGCGTTTACTCACTTCATCCACATACTTGTCAATCATGGCCTCATCGATCCTGATTGTATAATACGCGATCTTGTCTTTTTTAGTAAATTCGACTTTCACCTGGGGAGACAATCCCAGGTCGAATAAGAACTCGAATTCTTTCTGGTTATCCCAGTCAATATTCGACTCGGCTTCTTTCTTGGGCATCGGATTTCCCAGAATTTCGAGTTTATTCTCAGAAATATACTTGTGTAGGTTATCGTTAAGGACTTTATTGATCTCATCAACAAGAATCGACTTTCCGTACATCTTCCTGACCAGTCCCGAAGGCACCTTTCCGGGTCTGAAACCGGGCATGGACGCCTTTTTGGATGTTTCCTTAATGGCGCTTTCAACTTTAGACTGATAATCTTCAGGAATAACCTTCACTTTAAGAACTGCATTCAGTTCATCAACGTTTTCTTTAACTATGTTCATGGTTGCTTTTTAGAGGGGTATAAAGATAATGAAAAAGCCTCCATAAAAGGAGGCTTTTTGAGGTAAAGATCCGAATATACTTATGCCAATCTTACGTTTACAGCATTTAATCCTTTTTTACCTTCCTGAACTTCAAAAACGACTTCGTCATTCTGACGAATTTCATCTTTTAATCCGGACACGTGAACGAATAATTCCTCATTTGTTCCGTGAACTTTAATGAATCCAAATCCTTTGGTTTCATTAAAAAACTTTACTATTCCATTTTTCATTGTAAACTTTATTGTTTTAAATTAATTAATTCTGTAAAGGTAAGCAAATTAATCGTATCTTCGTCCTGTAGAAGCTGTTTTTATAGCTGAATTGTATCCCTCCACAACTTACACCTTCAGTTAAATTTACATCCCTTTTAAAACGAAAAGAGCATTTGCACAACCAGGGTGGTTTTGCACGTGGCTTCAAAACCATATTTTAATTTAGTAATAAACCATTTTATGACATTTGAAAATTTGAATCTGATTGAGCCTATTTCCCGGGCTTTGAAAACAAAGGGATACGAAAACCCGACTCCTATACAGGAGAAAGCCATACCTGAAATCCTTCAGGGAAAAGATGTATTCGGATGCGCACAAACAGGAACCGGAAAAACAGCTGCCTTTGCACTACCCATTCTTCAGTTGCTGCACCAGCGTTCTGCATCGGCAGGAAGCTCTGCAGCAGGGGCGTCTTCTTCCAGAGGAATTAAAGCCTTGATTCTGGCCCCCACACGTGAACTGGCCATACAAATTGACGAAAGCTTCAGGGATTACGGAAGCGGACTAAAACTCAGGCACTGTGTGATTTTCGGAGGTGTTTCGCAAAGCAAACAAACCAATGCGCTTCGGATGGGTGTAGACATCGTTATTGCAACGCCTGGCCGCCTGCTTGATCTCATGCAGCAGGGGTTTGTAAAACTGGGCAGTATTGAATTTTTCGTCCTGGACGAGGTTGACCGTATGCTGGACATGGGTTTTATCAATGACATTAAAAAAATCATTGCCCGGATTCCCGCAAAAAGACAAACCATCTTTTTATCGGCAACGATTCCTTCTGAAATAAGAAAATTAGCCGACAGTTTGCTCAGCAACCCTGTATCCATTCAGGTAGCAGCCGTATCGGCTCCTGCAGAAATGGTAAAGCAATCCGTTTACTACGTCGAAAAGTCAGAAAAACGGGCCCTGCTTCAGCACGTACTCGAAAAAGAATCCATCGAACATGCGCTCGTCTTCACCCGTACCAAACACGGAGCCGACAAAGTTGTAAAGGATCTGAACAAAAGCGGAATTTCGGCGGAAGCCATTCACGGCAATAAATCCCAGAACGCGAGGCAGAAAGCCCTGATCGGATTCAAGAACCGCTCGATACGCATTCTGGTCGCTACTGACATTGCCTCCAGAGGAATAGATGTGGATAAACTGACCCATGTAATCAATTACGAACTCCCAGAGGTTCCGGAAACCTATGTGCACCGGATCGGAAGAACAGGGAGAGCCGGAGAGGCCGGAATCGCTTTGTCGTTCTGCGCTTCAGAGGAAATGGATTACCTGAAAGACATCAATAAATTATTGAAGAAAAATATTGATGTGGTAAGCACGCATTCTGTTCCGGCAGCAGGTTCGGCAAGGCCGAAACCCAATTCGGGCAGAAAGCAGTTTGCCAGGAGAAGGTATTGAGTACACTTTCAAAACACATGCCCGGGGAAAGTATTCCCGGGCATTTTTATTTTATACCCATCCCCACAAAACAGGTATTTCCACCTAATTTTTTCTCCCTCCTGCAGCGTAAAATTGCAGTTCAGATTCTGGCCAGGATGGTGAGGTGCGCGGCTCCTGAATACGTGCACAAGAGGAAAGTCAAACCTTTAAAAAAAAGTGGCAGCAACCAAATTCATATGTTATGAAAACGAAAAAAGTGAAAGCGCTTTCTGAGAAAGAGCTTGAAAAAATCCTGGGAGGCTTCAACGCAAGAAGCCTTTCGGACGGTAAAGACTGCACAAGCGAAGTAGCTTGCGGAGGAACAACAACAGATACCGATGAGACAGCTCCTGCAGCAAGCAGGGGATTGTTGTCTGCTTAACCGGCAGCTGACCCAAATCTTACGTTTGGGTCAGCTGTTTCTACTAAACTTAAACAGACCTGCAATGAATGTATATGGATTAAAGGAATTCGCCAACAAAGTTCCTGAATTGTTGCGAAAGAAAACAAAAAATAAAAGGAATCCGTCGAAATGGACCTGGGTTCCTTCAAAGCCCGACAAAATCAAAAATATTCTGAACTACCGGGCCCGGGAAACCGCAGCGGTAAATTATGCCTGTATGAGCAACTACCGGACCTCGTCGGAAAAACAAAATATCGTACTCCTCTTCGCCATGGGAAACCTGAGTTATTCAATGGTCAGACATCTCGAAGAAAATAAACTGAAATATTTTTTCATAGACTACCCTCAGTTTTTAGTGAAAGGATTTATTGATATAGCTGAAACTGAGTCCTGAAAATTTAAGGGAGTGTAAAATTCGATTTTCCCGTATGTGATCTTGCCGGCATTGTCAATCCAATTGCCTTCGTAAAACAATTTTTTCTGTCCGTTTGTTTCAACGGTGTTTGTTTGCCCGCATAGGTTCATCACCAGGCACAGGTAAACGAAACAAAAGCATTTTTTCATCCGAATCAAAAATACACTCTTTATGCCAAACGTCGAATCTTAAAAAATAGTATCAGTGGTCCTGCAGGCACCTTACCGACATTCCCCTTTTTTTGGAGGTGGAGGATTGCAGCAGGAAAGAGCCTTTGTAACTCAGGGTGCATTCCCGGGCGCAGCCTTCATCAAAACTGCAGTTGCTGCTGCTGTCATTCTGATTGTTGTTCCAGAAGTAGGCATAATACCCTCTGCTGACAAAGGATCCGTCGGGTTCCCTCCCTCCGGAAGGGAGGGCCCGGAAGCCACTATTTCCGGAGCCTCCGGTATTGGGAGCAGACCAATGCGAAAATCCTGCTTCTTTGATTTCAGCACCCGAACAATTGGCTCCTCCAAGGGCCTGACTCAGGCTGCTCCATTCTGAATCGGAAGGGATGTGCCAGCCCAATGGACAAAGCTGTCTGCTATCACTTACGGCGTACCAATTGTATAGTTTTCCATAGGCCGAATCAAGACTGCTGTCGTTTCTGTAGGTACAGCATTTCCCGCCGCCAGCCTCTCCCCAGAGGGCGGGATCCTTAATTTCAGGTATGGGGTCGCCGTTTCGGTAGTGGCTGACATTCAGATTTTGACTCATCCAGCGCTGATTTCCGATTTTCACACTTGGGAAATTGTGTTCCCGGACTGCATTCCTGTCCGGAGATTTTCCTTTACCGAAGTTGCAACTAAAGAAGGACAGGCAAAAAGCCGGAAGCAGAATCAGGGCCAAGTGTCGCATAGGTTCTTTTCTTTTAGTATGCAGGCCATTTCTTTGCCAATGTCCAGTCCAACAAATAATTCAAGCCAATAATGGGCTCCCGGCCGGTTGGTTTCAAGGTAATAGTAATTCCCGTCTGTGGAATAGATCAGGTCCATGCTGCACCACAACAGACCAAGTTTTTCCCTGATCTGCAGGAGCTTTTTGCAGACCTGATCGGGTAATTTCACCAGTTCCCATTTTACCCGGGCGTCGTCGTACACTCTCCAGTCTTCTTTTGCCAGTTCTGAATCCTGGGAATAAATCTTGCAGGGAAACAGTTTATCAAAAAGTACAACTACCCTTAATTCATAGTTCTTATCAATGTATTTCTGAAAAATACAGGGAGAGGTTTTCAGAAGTACCGTTGGAATTTTGGCTGTATTTATTTTGACCGGAGGAAAGGAGTAGGGTGGGCTTGCAAATTCCCTCAGCAAAAGGTTCTGCCCATGCTGCTTTGAAAAGGTCTCGAGAGATTCGGGATTATTGGTAAAAATAAAAGGCGGAACCTTTAATCCTGTTTCCCGGGCGATATGGTATTCCCCTATTTTATTTTGCCATTCCTGATTGCCGTTGAAGGGATTTCCGGGAATCCAGATGACATCCTCTGAAAGCAGGTCCTTGAGTTCCCGGAGGAACTGAGCCCAGCGTTTGCGATGCAGAAATTTA
>JABDFU010000023.1:4609-32787 GCA_013286385.1 Bacteroidota bacterium | reverse complement strand
GACATCTTTGACCGCAGGAAGTTTTTCAACAAGATAACTAAAGGGCTTCAGCAATATATCACTACCAATAAGCCGTTGTATATACCCGTCCATATTTTCATTTCCTATTTCAAACTGAACGATAACCAGAATCACCTTGGCGAAAAGACTCTGATCAATATCAAAGGAGGTTTTGTTAAAAAATAAAATGCGATTCAGAAACTGAATGGCACTCCGGTAATGTTCCATATAAAAATGAATGGAGGCAGCAGTCAGATAATACTTATTCATAAGATCACGTGGTATTTCACTCGCATAGTTCTCCACCTCTGAATGAACAGATTTAACATGTCGCATACCACTTTCAAACTGACAGGAATACAGGTAGTAACCCGAATTAACTTCCAATTGCAATGTAAACAACAGTCCCTTCAGCTTAAAATTCATTTTGCAATTGTAAATCCCCTCAAATCCATTCAGTTCAGCGATTAAGCGTTTAATACCTTCGAATTTTTTCTGACGGATAAGAGAGTAAAAGTAATTTCGCGCCTTGGTAAAATAAATATGGGGACTTTTCTGAACCAAAGGAGAATTATCCCTTACCATTTGAAAGGAGCGTTCCGAATCCGAAAAAATAAGATGGGCCCTGTCCGTCATTCCGAAATAAATACCTCGCAAAGAGACATACATTGATTTTGAATAGGACGATAAGGGAATGACTTCCTGCTTCAATAGTGTTGACTCTCCATACTGTTTCAATTTCTTCCTGTCCAGGCTCAGCAAATTGCGGCCAGCTCTTTTTAGCACAGTATTTATTTTTAACGAAAGGTTTATATAATCAAGATCATTCTTAAGTACCGAAATCAGCTCCCCCTTCTCCTCGTTCAGCCTTTGAACAACCTCTACTTTGTCATTGGTTCAGAGTCATTTTCTCAATCTGTTGGGATTGGATCAACACAATTTGCACCTAAAAACACCCTAGACGTTGCGGGCGGGGTTGCAATAGGTACAGGTTACGCTGGAAGCAGCACAGCTCCCTCCAATGGTTTAATTGTACAAGGGTTTATCGGAGCTGCCACGAATTCTGCTTATTGTCCCCTCACTATTTCTTATACCAGCTCTGGTAGTCCTGGAATTTCTAATGATGTGGGATTTCAACCCGGCACATTGGGGACGAGTCATGAAGCCCTTTTTAATGTATCCTATGCACAGTACAATGATCCAAATGGACAGTACATGGGAGTATTTAATCTTGTTGAGCCGGGATTGGGGAACAATTACGGTAAATTAATCGGCACCTATAATTGGTTGCATGGGGGCATCGCGGCTTCAACAACGGCGGGATCCTATGGTTCTTATAATAATATCACATGTGGCTTTGGCGAAACGGTAGATACACTTTTTGGCACATATAATTTGATGCTTCAAGGTTCAGGGGTAAGTACTCCCAATGCTACTTTTGGAAACTATACCAAAGTTGGCCTTAGCGAATCATTTGCGAATCCATTCGGAAATGTTTATGGCGACTATGTAACGGCTCAGTCAGGGACACCTGTTTCGACCATTTATGGTTTGTATGTGGACGATCTGGCTTCTAAGGTAACGGGATCTGCGTATGGCGTTTATTGTGCAGGAAATCAGCTGAACTATTTCGGCGGGAATACCGGAATTGGTACAATCATTCCCGCTTTTAAATTGGACGTAAATGGCAATACCAACGTCTCAACCAACAACGGTTACTGGATCGGAGGAAGCGAAGTATTGTGGATCAACGGAGCCGAAAATCTGTTTTGTGGTGTCTCAGCAGCACCGTCAAACACAGGTGCAGCCAATACCTTCGTTGGAAGTTATGCAGGATCTGACAATACTACAGGAAGTGAAAATACTTGCGTTGGGGAATTCAGCGGACCGGTCAATCAAAATGGGTCTGAAAATGTATCTGTTGGTTGCCTTGCAGGGTATAGTCAGAACGGAGGTTCCTGAAATGTCTCAGTAGGTTACAATTCGGGATATCAATTTGGGCCCTATTTCCCTGTAACCGAAAATATAAACATTGGCTATGAGGCCGGATTACTTAATTCAGGGAGCTATGATATATTTATAGGCGCGAATACTACAGGTACTGGTGGGACTGGGATGACAAATTCCCTTGCCATTGGTAATAATGCTTCAGTAAGTACAAGTAATACCTATATTTTTGGGACATCTTCCGTTGTAGCTGTCGGTTTTAACGGCGGTTACCCTACGGTTGGGACGAATGCAATACTTGTCGGGACAAACGGAACAAACGGCAACGGTGCCAGCTTAACCGTTGGAGGCGTATGGACAAATGCCTCCTCCATAACGTTTAAAGAAGATTTTCAGCCTTTGGACGCGAAAGATATTTTAGCAAAAATTTCAAACCTCAGCATCAGCCGCTGGAAATACAAAGGCACCAACGAATACCACATCGGTCCCATTGCCGAAGAATTTTACAATTCATTTAAAACCGAAAACGATGCCAGGCACATCAGCACCATAGACCCTTCGGGCATATCGCTGATTGCTATACAGGAATTATCCCGTCAGCTTCAGGAAAAAGAAACTGAACTCATTCAAACCAGAAAGGAAATACTCGAATTAAAGTCCCGCCTCGACAAACTCGAACAGCAAAAGTAAATACCCGAACCCCATCCTTCTATTATTTTGAACGCGTAAGATTTTCGAAATTTCGTATTGCTCCCCGAAGCTTTCCTGTGCAATTTTGTTACGGGATCAAAAAAGATCTTAACCGAAACAAAACTAAAATGATAACTAAACCAATACCAAAATCAATGAAAACAATTCAAAAACTCAGATCGCCGCGATTTCTAAAAATCGCCCTTCTATTCTTAATCCTGACAGCGGGGCTGCGTACGACTGCGCAAACCGTCAATTTTACCCTTCTTAAACAACCCTGCAATCACGACGGAATAGTCGTAGCCACCGTAAGCGGCATGAGCGGGCCTTATACCTTTCAATGGTATGGTATGGGTATAAATCAAAGCGATGCCTCAGTAACTGTTACCACAGACACCCTTAAAAATTATGCAGGTGGAAACATATATGTAGAAGTAACAAACGCAGCTAAAGTCTATGCCAGTAACACCACATCTGCCTCACCCTTTTCTTACAAAGTATCCACCACCAATGCCGACTGCCCTGTTTTAGGCACGGCTTCGGTAAACATTACAGGCGGAGTTTCTCCTTTTACTATTCAATGGTACAAGGGAACTATAGGAAATATAGTTGCTACCGGCAGCCCTGTTTCCTTGGGAGCAGGATACAACTACGGAGTTCAGATTACTGATGCCGCAGGCTGTGTATTTGGTTCAGCAGAGCAAAACGACTCACTGTACATTTACGACAGCAATGCCCCAGTTGTTACATTAACCTCCACCCCCGCAAATTGCAGCAACGGAACAGTAAGTATAAGTTCCATCACAGGCGCAGTTGCACCCGACACTTATGTATGGTCAAACGGTTCCACTGCCAACGGGCTCAGTAACCTGATTATGGGAAATTATTCTGTAGTTGTAACCGACAGCCGGGGCTGTGTAGGAACCGGCTATACAAGTGTTACCCAGGCCGTAACAGTCAATGCCAATGTAGTACCCACTAATGCAACCTGTGTTCAGAGCAACGGCAGCGCAATCACATTTGGTTCCGGAGGAGGAACTCCACCCTATTCCTATCAATACAGTAACGGCCAAACAACCCAATCGGCTACTAACCTCACTGCCGGTTATTACAGTGTAGTGGTAACAGATGCGAATGGTTGCATTGGTCAATCCTATTTCGAAATCACCGCCACAACACCTATCGCCGTAACCTATTCTTCATCTGCGAGTTCTTGTACATCTCCTACCGGAACAGCAAACCTTCTTGCTACAGGAGGAACACTGCCTTATACGATTAACTGGGCGACATCTCCCGCACAGACAGGATCATCTGCTATGAACCTATCTTCCGGTTTATATTCTTTTAATATAACCGATGCTGTTGGATGCGCACAAAACGGAGCGGTTTATGTACCCACTGTTTCTGGCTTATTCGGATACGATTATGCAAGCAATGCAACATGTCCGGGCAACGATGGAATGGCAGGCGTTGTCCTGACAGCTGGAGCCCCACCCTACACCTATGCCTGGAGTACCGGTGCATCAACCGCGGTGATCAGCAACCTGGCATCCTCAGGCTATACCTGCACAGTAACCGATGCCATGAATTGCCAGGTATTCAAATATCCCTATGTGGGCGAAAATTCAACTATTTCTCTGGGATTCAGCATGACCCCATCCTCCTGTATTTTTAACAGCGACGGATCATTGGCCATGTCCATAAGCGGAGGCGTTCCACCCTATACCATTTCCTGGTCCAACGGGGAAACAACCGCCACAGCTACCGCCCTTTTAACAGGCTACTATTCCGTTGGAGTAACCGACTCAAAAGGATGCTCTGCCTTTCAGGATTACATCTTTGTAAGTTACAATGCCGGCAACAACAGCTGCTACTGCACTATTACCGGAACCGTTTACGATGATGCCAACAACAACTGCGTGCAGGATCCCGGAGAACTGGGGATACAGAACATTATGATCACCAACAACAGCACCATCAGTAACATGGCCAGATACACCTTTACCGACGACAGCGGCAAATACACCATGATTGTCCCCTCAGGCACCTACAACGTTCAGGAAATAACCAATAACCTCTACCCGCTCTCACCCTGTCAGAGCAATACCAATCCAGTAATTGCGACCGCATCTTCAGGATGCGTATTCACCGTCAATTTTGCGAATGTCATCAATCCCCTTCACGACATCCACATACGTACAATCAATATGAATCAACCCGTACCTGGCTATACGTTCAGCCAAAGAGTTGTAGTCAAAAACAACGGTACCGTAACCGAAAATGCAATCATCATGAGTTATGCCGATGACGGACAACTCGATTACACAGGCTCCTCCGCATTAGCGCTTACTCAGCCCAATTCAGTTCTGTACCCCAACTGGTATACCATCAGCTCAGGTTTCCCAACACTTGCTTCAACTCAGTATGTTTCAACCGACATCAGCTACAATGTACCGGCAAACATACCTCTGGGAACTACGGTTAACTTTTTCGATACCACTGCTTATACAACACCCATGAGCAACTGGCTCAACGACTACTCGCCCTGGAACAACCTCAACCAAAAAACAACCACCGTTGTTGGTTCCTTCGATCCCAATTTTTTAGAAGTGACCCCACAAGGATCTGGGGCTCCGGGGTACATAGCTAGTAAAGACTCCGTCCTTGACTATGACATACACTTCCAGAATACAGGAACAGCTCAAGCGCAAAAGGTTGTAGTAAAAGTTCAGCTCGATCCCAATCTGAATATGCAAACCCTCGAACCCGGATACGCAACCGCTCCCTATACAACCAACATGGATCAAAACGGAAACGTCAGCTTCACCTTCAGCAACATCAACCTTGCCGACAGCAGTTCCAATCCGATCACCAGCATCGGCATCGTAAGCTACTCTATCCATGTCAAAAAGAATGTACCGGGCACACAGTACAAAACTCAGGCCAACATCTACTTCGACTACAATGCGCCCGTTCCAACCAACACAACCCTGAATACAATAGAATCACCCGAAGGCATTTCCGAAAATAAAACTGCGGCAAATAGCCTCAGCCTCTATCCCAATCCGGCCAACGATGCATTCACTATAAAAATCATCTCAACTACAGAAAGTAGCTCAAACGCAGAAGGCCTATCAAATGCAGGAAAAATAGGAATGTATACCATTGACGGTAAACTCCTGCTCGAACAAAATGTATCCTTAACCAAAGGACTCAACCTGTTCAGCATATCATCAGCCGACCTTCCAATCGGTCTCTATTTCATACGGGTCACCAGTAACTCCGGACAGCAAGTTGCCAAAGTGAGCATTGCCAGGTAAGCGAACGCGTAACCATATAAACAGAAGAGACGCCCCACGTGGGCATCTTCTGTTTTACTTTACTACGAACTTCATTTGCTTAGAAGTACCATCCGGCATGCTTATCTGCAAAAAATAAACCCCACTGCTCAGTTCAGAAACATCCTCTGCATACCTGTTTGATCCCGCATTAACTTGCACAACTTCAGATGAAACAACTCTTCCCGGTATATCAAGTATATTCATCCTTGCGCCCGATGGAATGTCGGTTGCAGAGCTGACTGAAATCGTATAATACAAAACTGAAGATGCGGGATTTGGATAAAGATTTAATCCAAGATCGGGTCTCGAAAAATCCCGCACACCCGTAGGAAGTCCGTAGCCGAATACAAGTCCGTCACCTCCGGTTCCAGCGCTTACACCGGGACTTGCATACGTAGAGCCACCCATACTGGTCATCCCATAAAAAGTTGTTCCCGACAATAGCAAATCTCCATAAGGATTGCCCCCATTGACACCGTCAAAATCAAAAAGATCAGCATACCCTGTACCATCGGTATGAACAGAGAACATGCACCCATCTCCGTTTGCGCCTCCGCCAAATGTCATCCCATAAAGCACGTTTCCTGAAATCGTCAGTGAACCAGTAGGATTCTCTCCGTTCGCTCCTGTAAAATCCATCAGTTTTGTAAAACCAGTCCCATCCGTATGAATTGAAAAGGCAACCCCGTCATTCAGTATTCCCCCGCTAACCGTCATTCCGTAAAGCACATTTCCCGAAAGCGTTAAGGAACCCGTAGGAAACTGTCCATTCAATCCGTTAAAGGTTAAAAGCGTATCCATATTGGTCCCATCCGTATTTACGGAGAAAATACTTCCAAGTCCGTATTCCCCTCCGTTCCTGCACATTCCGTATAGCACCGTTCCAGAAACAGTTAAATTTCCGGAAGGATAAAATCCATTGGTATCATTAAAGTTTACCAGATTCGTTAATCCGCTTCCATCCGGAAGAACAGAAAAAACAATTCCACCATTATTCGTTCCTCCATCCTGTGTCATCCCATAAAATACATTTCCCGAATCGATTAATGATCCTTGCGGATACGAACCGTTTTTCCCGTTAAAATCCAGAAGATCGGTAAACTTCGTTCCATCCGTATCAACAGAAAAAATACAACCCATCCCCTTCAATCCCCCGTAGGCAGCGATACCGTACAACTTACCCGCATAAAATAATAAAGAGCCTGTCGGATTTTCAGTTCCCGTACTGTCAAAATCTTTCAGCTTGTTGTAATGTGTCCCATCTGTATGAACACTGAAAACACAACCCTTGTTATGCCATCCCCCGTAGGTTGTCATCCCATACAAAGTAGTACCCGAAATAATCAAGTCCCCCTGCGGAGCCATTCCATTTATCGTATCAAAATTAGACAGTACCGTATACTGAGCCCACACGGCCCCAATCCCCAAACAACTAAATACGGCCAAAGCCACTATCCTTTTCATCTTATTAAAACCAAAAGTTCCCCCAAATGTATCGGTATTTTGTGGAATTTATACCTTTGGAAAGAAATCAATGAAACTTGTCAGAAAACTGTTTTATTTCTTTCTCCTGCCGCTGCTGCTATTGGCAGCGGCAATAACTATCTATCTTTTCCATTGGGATCTCTTCAACCCCCTTCACTCCGGGAAACTTAAAATCGACAACCTCGGCCGCAACTTCTATTACCATGTGCCAAAGGATCTAAGCCCCAATCCAAAACTGATTTTCGTTCTCCACGGATCCCGCATAGGTCCTAAGATAATGCAATTCATCACCGGCCACGGGTTCGACAAACTGGCAGACGAAAATAAAAATACCATCATTGTCTATCCCCAGGGCTACAAAGGCTATTGGAACGATTGCAAAAAAGCAGACAACCGTGAAACAAAAATAAAAAAACTGAATGACGTAGAATTTTTCACACAAATGATAGCCTTCTTTTCCAAAGAATACAAAATTGACACAAGCAACGTCTTCGCTGCGGGCCATTCCAATGGCGCCCAGATGTGTTTCAAACTGGCCAAAGAAAAACCCGGACTCTTCAAGGGATTTGCCGCCATCAGCGCCAGTCTTCCTGTTGAAGCCAATGACGATTGCACCGAAAGCAATCAACCCGTATCCATCCTATTCATGAACGGCACAACCGACCCCATTAATCCCTACAACGGAGGCGAAATAAATCTTCCGGGCGGAGAAAGCCGTGGGGCCGTACTCTCCACTGAACAAACCCTTCGTTACTGGTTCAAACTTGCAGATTGCGATTCTGCATCGAAAGCAGAATCGGCTTACCCTGACCTGGACAAAACCGATAACTCAACCGCCATCAAATACGATTACAAATCAAAGACCACCGGCAAAGAAATCGTCCTTATCAAAATCATCAACGGCGGACACGTCATTCCCAACCCCGGCTTTCGACAATTCCCCGGCAAATTCGGAAACCTCAACAAAGACATCAACGCCCCCGAAATTATTTTCAACTATTTTATGAATTTAAAGTAGCCCGTTTATTTGTCGCCGGCTTTACGCTGATACCTGTAGACGACGGCGTTCTCTCCCTTCAAAATCGAATTATCAAACACCTTAAGTTTTACCAGCCTCGCTGTATCCAGCAAATTGCCGACCGGCTTGTCTGCGACAACAAGACACGAACTGTCCTTATTTAAAGCCAGATCAAGCTTCACTTTCAACATTGAATCGGACAATGTAGTATCCCAAAGGCAATAAGACAACAAGGCCCCGTTTTCAACCCCGAAATATTTTTCATTCGAATAGGCACTGATCCCTGGTCTCAGTGTCCGGTCAAGAATAAAAACATTTTCCTTACCTATTCTCACCTGCTTTAAGTAATCGTTCATATTTTTCGATTCGGAAAACGGATAACAGATATCCATCGAGTAGGCATACATGCCATTTATAAACTGAAGTGCAAAAATTACAAAACTCAGTCGCACCCACCCCCTACTGACTTGTCGCCGGGCCAGCCAGTAACAAGCAAGAAAAACGAGGTAGAAAAATCCGAAGTATCGGGCTCCATACGTTAAAGGCAAAAAGAAATATACCATACTAAAGATCAGCAGAAACGAACAAAAAAGAGTCAGCGCAAACACATGGGCTCTCAGAATCAAAATAGGTATACCAATCGCAATACCCGAAAGCAAATACAACACCCACAACTTCAGATTAAGGGTAAGAAAGTAATGCGAATTTTCAAAATGATGGTTCGGTGCAGTATAATCAGGTAGGTAAAACAAACCTTTCAGACAAACCGTCACTGTGTTCACAATTCGTTCGGTTGAAAGATAGCCGTATGAACTGTAACTCATAAATTTCTTTGCATACGCAATCGGTGGCATTATAAAATACACAGACAACAGCCAGCCAGCCAGTACAATTAAAGCAGCCGTCAAAATTGCTCCTGGTTTTATACTGAAAACCGTGCTTCTGTTACACACGATATACGTAAAAACAAAAGCGACAAAAAAAAGCAGGGCATACAAATGCGTATTGGCCAGCAGAAAAATGAGCAGTGATAATTTCAGAAGCGCCTCCTTATTCTTACTATACGCCTGTATAAGCAAAAAAATCAGCAACGCACTCAGTCCGTAATTCCTGCTGATTATAGTGTATTCATAAAAAATGAAATACCCAAAAATGATCATCACTTTCTCTCCGACACTTAGATTGCTTTTGCTGATAACAACAACAGTCAAACAGCTAATCAAAACATGAACCAGTTGCATGTAAAACACATTCGGTGAAAAACGTGTAACGAAATACAAGATACTGTTCCACAGCAAGGGATGCCCTTCGTTCCTGCAGGCATGAATCAATTCATAAAAGCTGTTGCTGTCTCGGGCAAGCAGAAAGTGATGGGCTTCGTCAAGCCAAAGTTCGTGATAGCATACGCCGATGATGCTCAACACAAAAAAAATAAAAACGTAGACCCTTACTCCCAAATTATGCTTTTTTATTATTGCTATTGGTTAGAGAAATTTGTCTTTCGCCTGCTTGACAAGCGCAATAAACGCCGGAATAGTTGAAACATCAATGCTTATTTGCGAATAGTGATGAATGGAGGTGTATTCAGCAAAGAACACATACCACTTGTGGTCAACCCAATCAATTTTAAACTCAAATTCATTCGAACATTTATACGACATTTCAACGGCATTCTGCGGTTCAGTTTTAACTTTCAAAGCCATTTTGTTTAACGCTGAGACTAGTGAATCAACATCATTCCCATCAATTGTAATAAATTCAGGGTTAACGAAAATAGCAACAGTATTTTTCTTCCCGGATGTATGCATGTCTGTTATTTTCTCTGCTCTGACTGGCGCTTTGAAGGAAACGCCCTTTTCATCATAAGCCGGGATAGTACCTATATCTATAAAATCTCTCTGGCAAAACGAAGCAGACGACCATCTTGAAGGATTTGCTGAAGCGTTGTTCGGATTCTGAGCCTGCGTTCTATTCAGGAAAATCAAAAAGAAAATAAAGAGAGCAAGCAATTTTCTTGTCATGTCAGATTCTTTTAGAGGTACTATTTAATTTTTAGTATACGAATAACCTCATTAGTTCCGTAATAAACAAGCAATTCGATCATATCGTCATACGAACCGTTCTCAAAAACATTCACAACAATACCCTCTTTCATCTCCGTAAACAATCCCTCTTTATTCTGAATTTTCCCACTCCAGAAAGCTCTGCTGCTTAAGTTAGGTATCGCTTTCTCCTTCATTTAGAGCACAAATTTAAGACCTTAAACCCAAATTTCATTCCATAAAAACCCTACATTTGGCAAAATTCAAACCTATGCGAAAGCTACTTATTTCCACTATTGCCTGTCTGCTGACCATCACCCCGACTATCACACTATTTACCAGTTTCAAAGATGCTTCCACCGACAAAAATCCCCTTTGGATGCGCTACCCCTCCATCTCCCCCGATGGAAAAACAATAGCCTTCAGCTACAAAGGCGACCTTTATAAGGTCGCAGCGACAGGAGGAACTGCAGAGCCCATAACCCTGAGCGAAGGACACGACTTCATGCCCGTTTGGTCCCCCGACGGAAAACAAATTGCATTCGCTTCCGACAGAAGCGGCAACTACGATGTCTACCTGATGTCCTCCGAAGGTGGTCCCGCAAAACGTCTCACCTTCAATTCATCCAACGATTACCCATACTGTTTTTCACCTGACGGATCGAGCATACTCTTCAGTTCGGCGCGCATGAAAAGTTCCACCAGCGCCCAGTTCCCGTCCAACCGCATGCCCGAACTATACAGCGTGAATACGGATGGAAGCAAAGAAACACAACTCTTCTCCACCCCTGCCGAAGATGCCAAGTATAGCAAAGATGGCAACCGCATACTCTTTCAGGACAAAAAAGGATACGAGGATCCATTTCGCAAACACCACGTATCTCCAATCACCAGGGACATCTGGATGTACAGCAAAAACGACAACAGCTTTAAAAAGCTCACAGGCTACGAAGGCGAAGATCGCAACCCAATATGGTCAGCTGACGAAAAAGACATGTACTACCTCAGTGAAAAATCGGGCTCCTTCAACGTCTGGAAACAATCCTTAGACAACGTCACCCAAAGCGCACAGCTCACCAAATTTGAAAAAAATCCCGTACGTTTTCTAAGCAGCTCATCCAATGGCACACTCTGCTTCGGGTTCAATGGTGAAATTTACACCATGGCTTCAGGCTCGCAGCCGGCAAAAATAAACATCCGGATAGCAACCGACGAGCGCTTCAATCCTGTTCAGAATGAAGTCACAACAACAGGCGCCACCGAAATGGCTGTTTCCCCCGATGGAAAAGAAGTCGCCTTTGTTGTACGCGGCGAAGTATTTGTAACCTCCACCGAAGGCGGTATCACCAAACGCATCACCAACACTCCCGAACAAGAACGCAACATCAGCTTCAGTCCCGATGGACGCTCAATCCTATATGCCTCCGAACGAAATCACATCTGGGGACTTTACCAAAGCACCATTGCCCGTAACGAAGAGGATCATTTTTTCAACTCAACACTCTTAAACGAAGAAACCATTCTTGAAAACCCGGCCAAAGAAGCCTTTCAGCCCCAATATTCCCCCGATGGAAAAGAAGTCGCCTACCTCGAAGACCGTGTCGCAGTAAACATCATCGACCTGAAGACCAAAGCCATCCGCAACATACTTCCGGCCAGCAAAAATTACTCCTATGAAGACGGAGACCAGTGGTTCGACTGGTCTCCAGATGGCAAATACCTGCTCGTACAGTTTCTCGAAGACAACAACTGGCTGGGTCAGATCGGCCTTATCGAAAGCAGCGGAAAAGGCAAACTGGTCGACCTCACCCACAGCGGATTCGACAACAACGGAGGCAAATGGATGCTCAAGGGCGACATGATGATCTGGTACTCCAACCGCCACGGAATGAAAAATGCAAGTAGCCACGGATCCCAGGCCGATGTGTACGGCCTGTTCTTCAACCAGGCAGCCCTCGACCGTTTCAACCTCAACAAAGAAGACTACCAGCTGCTGACCGAAAAAGAAGACAAAGAAAAAGAAAAGAAAGACAAAGAAAAAAAGGAAGACTCAAAAGATAAAGCAACCAAAGACAAAACCGAGATAAAACTCCCGGATCCAATTAAAATAGAACTCAACAACATCGACGACCGTAAAGTTCGCCTCACCATTCACTCCTCCGACCTGGCCGACGCCGTATTGTCCAAAGACGGAGAAAAACTCTACTACCTCTGCAAATTCGAAAAAGGCTACGACCTCTGGGTAAACACCCTTCGCGAACACGAAACCAAAATGCTGATCAAGCTCGAATCCAATAAACCCGGCAGCCTTACCCTTGACAAAGAAGGCAAAAACCTCTTTGTCATTTCCGATGGAAAAATGCTGCGCATCAACCTCGACAAAGCCGAACGCAAAGACATCGCCTTCAAAGCCGAAATGAACCTCAACCTCAGCGCCGAACGCAGCTACCTGTTCGAACACGCCTGGCGCCAGGCCCTGAAAAAATTCTACGTCACAGACATGCAGAAAGTCGACTGGAACTACTACCACGATGTCTATGCCAAATTTCTCCCCTACATCAACAACAACCGCGACTTTGCCGAACTCCTCAGCGAAATGCTCGGTGAGCTTAACGCCTCTCATACCGGAGGACGCTTCAGTCCGCACATGAACAACCCCGACGAAACCGCTTCCCTTGGCCTTCTCTTCGATGAAAAATACAACGGCAGCGGCCTCAGGATTGCCGAAGTCATCGCCAAAGGTCCCCTTGTGCTTTCCTCCTCCACCGCTAAAGCCGGAACAATTCTGGAAAAAATTGACGGCGTCCCCATCAACGCTTCTGAATCCTATTTCCAGCAGCTAAACCGTAAAGCCGGCAAATACACCCTGCTTTCGTTTTACGACGAAAGCAGCAAAAAACACTGGGACGAAACCGTTAAACCCATCAGTACCGGAGCCCTGAACGAACTCCTCTACCAGCGCTGGGTTAAACAAATGCAGAACCTCACCGACAAACTCTCCAATGGTAAACTCGGTTACGTTCACGTTCGCGGCATGAACGACGAAAGCTTCAGAGACGTTTACGAACAGGCCCTTGGCAAACTGGCCAACAAAGAAGCCCTCATTGTCGACACCCGCTACAACGGAGGCGGATGGCTGCACGACGACCTGGCCACCTTCCTCAGCGGTAAAAAATACATCGAATTCATTCCCCGTGAACAGAAAGTAGGCCCCGAGCCCCAGACCAAATGGATCAAGCCTTCCGCAGTCCTCATCAGCGAAGGCAACTACTCCGACGCCCACATGTTCCCCTATGTTTACAAAACACTCGGCATCGGGAAACTCATCGGCATGCCCATGGCAGGTACCGGCACAGCCGTCTGGTGGGAAACCCTCCAGGACCCAACCCTGGTATTCGGTATCCCCGAAGTCGGCGTAGTCGGCCTCGACGGCAAATACCTCGAAAACCAAACGCTGACCCCCGACATCCAGGTACAGGATGACTTCAATACCCTTAGCGGAGGGCGCGACCAGCAGCTGGAAGCTGCGGTCAATGAACTTTTGAAAGGATCAGGAAAATAGTCATCATCGTACGATAACCTTCGCCGAATACAGCAAACTCCCCGACTCCATCCTCAGCAGATAAATACCCTGGGCAAGCCCACCCACATTCAGTTCGGCTGAATTCTCCCCCGCTCGGACGTTGACCTGAAACTCGCTGACCCGGCTACCCAGCACATCATAAACCTGCAGGACATAAGCCCCCGGCATAGCCGAATGAAAATTCAATGTTACAAAATCCGTTGCCGGATTGGGATAAACTTTCATACTCAATGCATCTGCGCTGCCGGCCTGCTGAATACCGCTCACGCAAGGCTTGTAATCAAACGATACCGGGTCCGATGCAATCCCGTTCGCAATAACCTGCAACGAATACGTTCCTGCCGCTAATCCTGGAGGCACTGTAAACTGAGTCGTATCTGCAAAACTTCCGGTCTGCACACAGGTGCTGTTCCAGTTAAACGAACGCGCATAAAAAACATTCGAGTCCAATGCCAGACGCACAATCGGGAAATTCGTTGCCACCTGGTCATCATCTCCGTAAGCAGCTCCCTCTGAAATACCGTTAAACAAAGTCCCCGACACATTATACGTACAACCCGTTTGCCAAACATTAACAATAGAAGGTTTTCCTTCCGAAAGCGGATTCCCGACCGGAGAATACACATAATACTGAGGTGCCGGCGTGGTATAAGGTAAAAAGGGATAAGTCGGATACGGCGAAATCGGCGACTGCGAAAAAAGCACATTTCCATCCGGCAAATCAATCATCAGGGTTTCGTAACAGCCCCCGGCTCCGAAAGGAGTCAGCGAATCCCCAGTTGGTCCGCTCACCTGAGTCAGCAGATTCGTTGTATAATCAAATTCAAAAAAAGTAATCGGTGAATTATAGGAGTCCGAAGTTCCAGCAGCAAACAAAACCTTTCCGTTCACAAGCATTGCCGCTGGTGCATCATCCATCCCCCGTCCGTTAGGCAAGGTAGGTCCCGCCACCCAGGAACCCGGGCTTGTGTTTCCAGAAGGGGAATACAGGGCTGTATTCGAAGTAGCCCCCACTACCAGCACCCGTCCGTCCGGCAAAAGAACAGTTGCCCCAATTTCCTCCAAAGCATCAAAAAGCGGAGCCGGTGTTTTCGCATCCAATATCCATTCATTCAATGCCGGAATATAACGTTCCGCATACTCCTCAGCCAGATTCACAAACAAAATACTGCTGTCTCTGAGCTTCACCCAATTCGTTTCATCTGTTCGCCCTTTGCAGGCCGGAGGCTTACTCCAGACATTCGCAACCGGATCATAAATCACCGTTTCATTATCCTCATTATTCGCCCGGGTCGTATCAAGAGTTGAAATAATAATTTTGCCATCCGGCAAAATCTCCGAACTCGCATCATAAAAAAGAGCAGTGGGAGTTATCAGATTTCTCCAGTTCCCTGGGGCCCTGGTCCAGGCATTGCTCACCGGATCATAAACTTCAGCCGAATACCCGCCGCTTCCATATTCACCTCCGGCAACAAACACCCTTCCATCCATCAACATCTGAGAAGCGAAATAAATTCTCGAATCATTCATAGGCGCTATCCTCGACCAGGTTCCATTCACATAACTTCCGTGCGCATCCGGCATAAGCCTGTCCCATACCGTACCAAAACCGTCCGCCGACCCCGCCAGCATATGGCAAATCACTGTCCCATCTGACAAAAGCTGAAACCCGCTTCCGCTGGCCGAATCCGGAGCCTGATTTTTCAAGGGTGTCCAGGTGCCCTGTGAAAAACAGAAGGAAGAAAACGAAAGACACAATAAAACAGGAAGAAAACACCTCATCGCATTCAGTTAAAATTTAATGACCACCAATCGGTTATTCGAAACGCCCTCCGCACCGGCAATTCGCAAATCATAAATTCCCTGAGGAAAATTGCCAGTATCAATTGTCGTAAACACGCTCTGCAGCAATTGTGTAAAAACCAGTTTCCCTGAAATGTCGTACACCTGAAGCAAACGTTTTGCAGCAGACCCGCTTTCTATGACACAACTGCCGGTTGCCGGATTGGGATAAATGCGAATGATATCAACCTGTTCGGTTCTTTTTTCAATTCCCGTTGGAACGGTATTGCAATAGGAAGAATTGGTAACCAAAGCTGCATTGAATTGGGTAAAGCCGACTCCGACATCTTGCCCATCTGTTGCCGCATTTTTAAACGGACTTGTATTGATAAGGGCGAAGTTCGAATAACCAGAACTATTTGCAGTATCCGTAAATCCGACAGCATTCAGCGTAGAAGGAAAAAAACTTCCGGCCGGATAATGAATACTGTGGCTGTTGGAAAAATCATTTACGTCCCATCCCAAACGGTTAATAAGCACATTATTCTGAAAACGGCCGTTTACTGTGGACGTAGGCCCCGCATAAATGGTCAGTGGAGTGACGGTGTCCTCAGGAATTGTAGTTATCTGATACGTATAGCCGCTCGCCCCTGACACACCAGTACCTTCGAATCCCATTTGTTCATACCAGGCGCCTTCATTGTTATTCGCAGTATCCAAAAAGACAATATTGTTTTTAAAATAAAAATCAGTATGCAAAGGCTCTTCAAAATAGACAATTCCGCCCCAGTCTTTATTGAAAACCGTATTGTGATCCACCGTTACATTGCTGGTTGGGTTTCCCATTACCAAAAAAGAGGCAAGCGCAGAAGCGTCAGGTCTGAGCCATTGTGGACCCAGATTGTAAATCAAATTATTGCTGATCAGTAGCTTATTCATCTGATTCGGATAAGTCTGCGCCGGAAGCGGCCAGGTCGGGTACACATGGCCTCCTGCAGCAAACCAGCCGTCTACTGTAATGGCGGTTCCCGCATTCCGGATTACGTTATTGCGAATGGTAATGTTATTGGCCTGTGTACTGTCATCACTTTGACCGCCGGTCGGATCTCCGGTTAAACTTCTGATCATCAGGGCTGTGCTCACCGCCCAGGCCGAAGGCCAGACATTTTCAAAAACGTTTCCTTCAAGCAAAAGCCGTCTGACACACTTGGTTTCAAACAGATCTTTTACACTTCTTAAACTGGCAGGATAATCCATCCAGCTTGTCCGTTTGGTAAAGTAATTCCACTTGACGACAATATCCGAAGGAACGGTTCCGTAAACAACGGGAGCAGCCCCGCCTATAATAATGTTTTCTGTTGTTGCCTCCAGATAATTGTTAAGAACGGCCAGGGGACCAGGCGAATTCCAGGTTGCAATAGCCTGTGCATCCTGCCAGGTTCCGCTAATATCAGCTATTTCAGAATTGATAACTGCAGCATAACTGCCATCCAGGTGGACACCCCGTACAATATAAGAGGTGTCGTTTCCGTGAATGTAGCAACGGTCAAAAATGATGTGACTCGGTATGGAGGCGGACAGTGAGTCGTCAGGGGTTTGATCTCCTGAGCTTATTTCAACCAAACCATAACAGTAAAGATAAGTTGTATCGCTTGCAGGTCCTATTTCAACACCGATAATGCGGTAATGATTCGCAGAATCGGCAGTGTAAATGGCAGCCGAAGATTGACGCGTAATTATTTTGGGCATGGCCTGACGCTGTGTAGGATATGAAGTATTGCCAGTAGCCGAATCCGGATACACCCGTGTGCAAGGAGGAGATATCAGATTGGTTTGCGAACCGGTGATTATAATCCATTTGCCATTCGTGTTGGGCTTATAGCGCAACATATAGCCCTGGTTCCAATCATTCCACGCCCAGCTGTTTGGATCGTCTTTATAATGCTCAAAAGTAGCTCCCGCCTCCAATACAAGTACAGTACCGTATTGGGCAGAATCAATAGCGTGCTGTAACAAATGATAATCATTATAGGCAGAAGGACCTACCGTTTTTACAACATATCCGGCAGTATCCGGCATGTCTATTTCACTGTTCAATACTCCGATATTCGGCAGATCCGGCAAAACCTGCCCATTCACCATTAACGAAAACAACAACCCGAATAAAAGCGGTAACGATTTCAAAGTATCTTTTTCTTAAATATACCAATTATTTCAGCTAGGATGCGATTAGTATAAGTTAGGAGACGATTAGAATTACCTCCGAACGGTTAAGATATGTTAATTATGAACAAACAATGAAGATCCGGTCTGATCCTTGTGAAGATCAAATGAATTGACAACTACTGCAATGCAGAAAACACTAAACTAAATCTGAAAAAATGAAAAGTGCCGTACTCATCGCAATCACAATTGTCCTGATCGCCACAGGCTGCAAGACAATCAATCCCGGAGAAATCGGACTGAAAATTGTAAGAGGCAAACTTCAGCCAGAGAACTACACCCAGGGAAGACACCGTACCGGATTCGGAACTCATTATGTCAAGTTCAGCACCCGCATTAAAGAACTTTCGGTAAAACTAACCCTGCCCACACGCGAAGGCATGGAAGCAAAAGTAGACCTCACCCTACTCTATCACATCAAACCCGAAGCCCTTCGCGACATTTATCTCACTCTGGGAACGAAATACGAAAACGAACTCATTCTCAATAACTTTTCGGCCCAGGCCCGTGAAACCTGCCTCAATTATGGTGCGATGGATCTGATGATGCAGCGAGACTCCCTCGAAAAATCAATCTTCGACAACCTCACGACCGACATCGGACACTACGGATTTATAATTGATCAGGTACTGGTACGGTACATCGATGTTCCGGATGAAATCGACCGCGCCATAGAAAAAAAAGTACTGTCCGAGCAACATGTGAAACAGCAGGAAATAGAAATACAGGCCCAGCAACGGGTAACCGAAGCAACCATTGAAAAAGAACGTAAAGAAATGGAATTCGCGGCAGAAAAAAAGCGCCTTGAAAAACAGTCCAGCATAGAGCAAGACCGGCTACAGGAAAACTACGCGCTTGAAAAACAAAAACTCGAAGCCGAGCGCTCATTGATTGAAGCCCAATCGGCCAAAAAAGCAAAAGACCTCGAAAACTCCACCATCACTACAATGTCCATTAAGCTTAAAACCGTGGAAGTCCTTCAGGCCCTGGCCAATTCGCCCAACACAAAAATAATTATCACAGACGGAAAAACTCCACTGACTCTGAGGGAACCGAAAGAATAAAGATCAAAATTTAAGGCGCACAAAAACCGCTAAACAGATAGCGGCTCGAACACAAATTCCTTATTGCTAAAGGCCTCCAAAAATCTGGGAAGTACGAACTCCAGGTTGTCTTTAGCTTTAATGCTGTCATGAAAAACCACAATCGATCCCTCCCGGCTTTTACGTAAAACCTTTTTCAAACAGACTTCAGGAGAAAGCAACTTATCAAAATCATAACTCAGCACATCCCACATCACAATCTTTTCATACATTTTTAATACTTCCTTAATCTGAGACTTCCTCATTCTTCCGTAAGGAGGCCTGAAAAGCCCACCCTCCTGATTTAGAACCTCAGCACATTTTCTGCAATTTTCCAGATAACCCTTATCTCCCGTCTTCCAGCCCTTCAGATGATTGTACGTGTGATTACCAATCGAATGGCCTTGTTCTACAATTCTTCTGAAAACCTCCGGGTGCTTTTTCACATTTTCACCCACTACAAAAAAAGTCGCACGGGCCTTAAAATCAGCCAGCACCGAAAGAACCCAGGGCGTAACCTCCGGCACCGGGCCATCATCAAATGTCAAAAAGATTTTCTTCTCCTTTGTATGAACCCTCCACACCAGTTCACTGTAATACCTTCGCAGCGCGTATGGAGGTCGTATTACTCTCAAACTTACTCTTGCGGCTGAGATTGATCCGGCTGAGGTTGCTGTTGAAGCTGGGGTTGCTGGGGCTGCCCGTTACCAAGCAGACGTGCAAAAACCATATAACGTGCTTCAAAATTCTTTGCAAGATCATCCTGCTTATTGGCCTTGGCCATATAGGTCAACCGGTTCATCACCTCCTGAGCCTGTCTTATTTCCCTGCCGTAAGCGGCTGCTTTGGCATTCCCCAAACCGAGATAAAAGTTCATGTCTGCTTCAAAAATATCAAACAGACGTTTGGCCAGCTTGTTCGCTTTCTCAGGTTTATTCAACTGATAATAGGTAACCACAAGTTGGAAAATCGTAGCGTCAAACGGCACATTTACTTCCGGCATCACCTCCAGACATTTGTCAGCAACCTTCTCCGCTTTATCCTTCTTCCCTTCATTTACCAGAGCCGTAGCCAGCGTACCCATCTGAATTCTCAGATTCGTACACATACGGGTAATGTTTTCATCCAGATACACACCAGGGGTTTCCATATTGCCCCAGCTGAACTTCATGATATGTGCGTACATCGTATCGGTAGCTACGCGCGTTCCGCTAATCTGCTGCTCTTCAGGAGTCGATTTGATAGGTACCAGGCGGTAGGCTAAACCTTCCAGTTGAAAATAGTCCTGCAAATTCAGATAAGCCTCCGGACCAGTCGTCACAGCAAAATAAATCGGACGATCCCACTTGTTGGTGGCCAGCAAATCCAGCACCATCAAATCATTCTTCATCACATAACTCTTATCCAGTTTCCAATCGATCGATTTAAGAACCCGGTTCGCCAGTGAAGGCGCAACAGTCCCGTTTTTCAGCACAAACGCTGAATCCACCGGAATACTCATGTTCTTGGTCGGAAAATAGCTTAGATCCTTGCCGGCCTGAGTCGGTAGTTTATTCTGGGCATCATCACTCGCCACAAACTTGATCAACTCTTCGATCGAAATATAACCTTTAATCTTGCGGTCATAAAACGGAACATAATCACGTGTGCCCTGACGGTATTTGTCTTCCGTCATAGAAAGCGGCATAGGATCAGAATTATAAGCCTTGCGTTTCATCTGATTGATGTACCAGTCGGTATTAAACAGACTCAGGTTGCACACCCTTACATCCGTACGGTAGCCTTCAACTTCCTGCACGTACCACAACGGAAACGTGTCGTTATCGCCGTTGGTAAACAGAATTGCATTCGGCGCGCAGGAATCCAGATAATCCTTTGCAAAATCCCTGCAGGTGTATCTCTTCGAACGATCGTGATCATCCCACCCGTCCTTGGCCAGCAAAAAAGGCCCGCTTAAGAAACAAACCAGCGTAGCGATAGCAACACTTGACCGGGCGTTCAGTTTCTCGCTCAGCCATTCAAACAGTGCGAGTACAGCAAGTCCCATCCATATCGTCCAGGCGTAAAAAGCGCCCGCATAAGCGTAATCCCTTTCCCTGGGCTGATACGGATACTGATTCAAAAACACAATTATTGCAAGACCCGTAAACAGAAACAACAGCAGCACAACAAGGGCATCCTTATTGTTCTCCTTAAATTGAAAATAAAGACCGATAATCCCCAGAAAAACTGGCAAAAAGTAAAATGCATTCGTCCCCTTATTCGCCTTATTACTCTCCAGAACTCCCTTGGTACCTATTCTCCACTCATCAAAAGACTTGAAACCGGTGATCCAGTTTCCGTCTGTAATATTGCCATGACCCTGAATATCGTTCTGCCGGCCCGAAAAATTCCAGAAAAAATACCTCCAGAACATCCAGTTCACCTGGTACGAAAAGAAATACTGCAGATTATCCCCGAAAGAAGGTCGCACAGGCTTTTCATGCCCCTCAGCGTCGGTTGTCTTATCGTGTTTTATTCCGCCCCAGTTACGGTATGCCGAAACGTGATTCGATTCCGAATTCCACATGCGTGGAAAAATCGTACAAAATGCAGGATCATAATTAGGGATAGAATTCGCCCGGTCATCCGATATCACATACTGATCCTTGCCTTTACCCTCAATACTCTTTGGATCCTGCATGTACAGAGGATTTCCATCCAGATAGGGCTTGTTCTGATCCAGTGGTGCATTGTAATACTGTCCGTAAAACAAAGGCCAGTCGCCGTATTGCTCACGACCCAGGTAAGAAAGCAGCCCCAGAGCATCCTTGGGAGCATTCTCATTCATAGGCGTAGGCGCGTTCGAACGAATAACCAGCATAAGAAAAGAAGAATAACCGATCACCAGCATGGTAAAACAAAGAATAACCGTATTCAGTATAACCACCTTCTTTCGGGCATAATAAATAATTCCAAGCGCTGCTGCCCCAACAATAAGGCGGAAAATAACAGCGCTGGCATTCTGACCAGAAAAAACGGCGACCGCACAGAAAGCACCCAGAGCAATCATAAAATAAGTAAACATCTTTTCGCTTTCAGAATGCGTATACTTTATCCCGATAATGATTACAGCAAGAATCATCAGGAAATAAATAACGGTTCCTGAATTATACGGCATGCTCAGTTTGTTTACAAAAAAGATCTCAAAATTAGCAGCCAGGTTTATAATCCCGGGGATAATACCATTCAGAACACCGCCCAGCATAACCACGCTCAAAATAAGCGTAATGATAAAACCCTTCTGGGTCACCTTAAAATTCTTGAAATAATAGATAAAGACGATACTCGGAATCGTAAGCAGACAAAGCAAATGGACACCAATAGAAAGGCCAACAGAATAAGCAATCAACACAATCCAGCGCTCATTGTGAGGCTGGTCAGCCACGCTCTCCCATTTGAGGATAATCCAAAAAACGAAAGCGGTAAATAGCTGAGCCATCCCATACACTTCACCTTCTACAGCCGAAAACCAAAACGAATCCGAAAAATTATACGCCAGTGCACCAACCATTCCGCTTCCCATCACCGCCCACATCTTGGCATCGGTCATCACTCCGCCTTTACGCTCAACCAGCTTACGGGCCATATGGGTAATACTCCAGAAAAGAAAAAGCACCGCAAAAGCGCTGCTCAAAGCTGACATGGTATTTACCAGAATAGCCTCCTTGGTCACATGGTTACCGGCAAACAAGGAAAAAATCCGGCCAATCATCTGAAACAAAGGCGCTCCCGGAGGGTGACCCACCTGAAGCTTAACGCTCGTCGCAATATACTCTCCGCAATCCCAGAAGCTGGCAGTAGGCTCCATAGTAGCCAAAAACGTATACGCCGAAACAGCAAAAACGGCCCAGCCCGTCCAATTATTAACCTTTTTGTAATCCATAATCAATTAAGTATAAAACAATTAAAAACAACAAGCCACGAATTTAACGAAATAAACGAGACAAAAAATTAGACCCGGCCCCGGCCCCTCAGCCCAAAACCAGTCCCAAAAACGCCTCAAAACCTAAAATATTGCCAATTTCCAATAACTTGCCAACAAAAAAAAAAGTGTTACTTTTGCCTCCCCGCTTCCTAAAAGAAGCGGGTCAATTGCCCGATCGTCTAATGGCAGGACTTCAGATTTTGGTTCTGACTATGTTGGTTCGAATCCAGCTCGGGCAACAGCAGAAAATCCGCCCCCTGAAAGGGCGGATTTTTGTTTTAGAAGCGAACCAAACGCAGTTTGAGTGAAGCGGATAAAACAAAAATCCGGAGGCACGCCAGTGCCGGGCGGATTCGAGTGGTGTTAGGCCCCTCGTGAGCTTTCTGGATCAGCGAGGCCGAAGGACGAGCTAATCCAGCTTAGAAATGCTCGGAATTTTTTTGTTAAAAAACAGCTGGAGAATTTCCCTTGGGGCTTCCCTTGTTTCCCTCAATGATAAACCTGGGAGATTTGCTACAGAATAGCCTTGGGAAGCAATAAAGTTCAGATAGTTACGTTCAAACTTGAAAAATAATACGATCATGATTTATGCTCGTTGTTAATTGTTAAACCCTGGCACTCGTATTGCCCAATTATAACCATCAAAGTCTATAATATTCAGATGAAAAAGCTATTTCTACTACCTGCAATCTTATTTTTATTTTCCAAACCCATACAGGCACAGTGGATTCAAACATCAGGTCCGGTTGATAGTCTCGGACTTGTTAATTCCACTGTTTCATCTTTAGCTGTTTTTGGCAATAATTTGGGCAACTATATACAAGATGGGACAGGTCGTAAAACTCTGATTTAGTAAGGGTTAGCGGAGGTCTGTATGCGGACTGTATGCTTTTTACTTATCAACCGTTTTGCCTGTTGATAACCCAAGTTTATCCAGAATCAGGACCCTGCTATATTTGACGGAAAAACATACGGAATTTTTCTTTCAACCAATAATGGAAACAACTGGACAGAAGTTAATTCCGGACTTACAAACCTGAATATTCAATCCATGGCAGTAAACGGAAATAGTTTACATGTAGCAACTGATGGTGGCGGTGTATTCGTTTCCCAGAATAACGGCACAAGTTGGAATTCAGTCAATGCAGGGCTTACTAACCTAAATGTTTTGTCACTATTATCGAAGATCCGCCTGACGATCCGGATTATACGGTTTCAAATAATTAATATCTTTGAATCATGTCAAGATGTTTACATTTTTTACTCTTTCTCCTTTTATTCCTCATCCTTAAAACAGGTTATGCACAGCTGGGTTTAGAATCTTCATTCCTAAGTCCGGCAGGAGATTTCTCCTATGTCAAGAAACCGACAGTTGCCTTTACCCTGACACTGAAGGGAGGGTCCATTGATGACCGATACAGGTGCGGTTTTTCTATAGGATACTGCAACTTTAAATCTACACAGGATACCATACCCACTACTACAATTCAAACAGGGGGCCTGGGAAATTTTGTTCTGCCGGGTTACTTTGTTTATCAATCCTACCAGGTCGCCTCATTTTCCTTCACCAATGACTTCAAAATATTGAAAGATGCGAATTTTTCCCCAACAGTCGGCCTTGACCTGGTATTTTATGGCATTGCCTATTCCGACACGTATTATACCGAAACACTTGTGCAGGCAAGTGAAACAGGCAATACCGACTGGTCTGCGGGTATATTACCACAGGTGGGTATACAGTATGTATATTCAAGCTGGTTTTTGCTGACCGCCAATATCGGGCGTAATTTATCATTTGGTTCGGCTGCCCCTATGGGCTTTTGGAAAACCTCAATCGGCATTGCGTATTACCTCAGATGATAAACTGCAAATATACAGGCCTTACACTTCTTCGTTTGCTTCTCCTGACAGCGGCAATTGATTTCAGTTCCTGTTCCAAACACACTTATGACCAGACCCTGCCATCAGTTTCCTTCCTTTCTGTTGCTCCCTACGGATTAAGCGGAGATTCTGTCCTGATCAGCGGAAGGGTGAATTCGCCCGGATTAAGCGCAGTTCAGTTCGTTGGATTTGCCTATAGCACCCAGACCTCCTTCAGTATACTCAACAATCAGTTTCTTGCCAATGTGAATGCTTCTCCGTTTACTGCGATCGTACCTGTTTCTCCAGACAGTACTTACTATTTTAAGGCATTTGCCAGCAATTCTTACGGTTATTCCTGCAGCAACCTTTTCAAATATGCGGCAAGCATTTCAGGCTCATCCGCCCCCTGCAATCTCAGCAGCAACACAGCCTTGGACAATGGGGTAAATTATACCCTGTCAGATGTAAATTCAGGAGGTTCCTATGCAACCTTCGGTACCTTTGGAGTAGAGGCTGACAACGGCGCTTACGAAACGATAAACATTTTTTTTAACGGCAATCCGCCCTCAGGTACTTATACAACAGTAGCCAATCTATCAGCACTGAACGGAGACACGAATCCCTTTGACGTTGGAATTGAAATAAATGGCAATTCGGTGAATGCCGGATGCAAGGTTTACGTGACCGTTAACGCCAACAAGACAACGACTGTGTCTTTCTGTTCGGGAGAATACCAGTCTTATGAAAACCAATACGCCAGCGCGAAAATTACTTATTGACGATTCCGTCAATTGCGTTATTTAACCTTCCAAACTGCTTTTTACTTACTCCTAAAGTCCCGTTTGTATCGTAGTCAACAAAGATGACACTTTTTGTTTCGGGATCGTAAATATCAACCCAGGGTCCGCCGGCAAAATAACAATACTTACTAGGCTCGGAGTTCAATAGAGCCATCGCTTCTTTCAGTGGGACGGCTTTATAGGTGTATTTATAAACCTGGATAGCCCTTTGCGGAATGGTGCACACATTCATTTTTCTTACCAGGTCAACATCAAGAATCAAAAGGGTCTTGTTTTTAAGAATCTTGGCATTTTTGCATAATTCAGAATGAAGAATCGCCAAATCTTTTCTTCGGTCTGGATTCAGCTTTTTAGTATTTATGATATTCACCTCATCATTCATTCTTTTCACCATATACCCCAAGCCAGTCGCTCCGTTATCATTGTATTTTGTACCATTGGTTGAATTAAACAGAAACCCCCTCACAACAATGGGCTCAGGATCATTCATCGTATGCTTTTGGGGGTTGTGTTTTCCGCCTTTTATTACTGCAATGGAGCTTATATTGGAATTCAAGGGTGAATACCCGTAATAATGCTCTCCACCAGCTCCTTTTGCCTGAAATAAGGCTGTTGTAATAAAATAATTATTCTCATCCCCGAAATACTTTTCCACCTCATCAGGTTTAAGCACTTTGACGGGAGTTATTTTCCAGTATTGATTTACAGCAAGAATCAGACTGTCATCAAAAGTTTTATCCCCGGTAGGTAAAACATAAAGAGAGCCTGCCAAAAACTTTTTCATCGGTTTCGAATCAAAGGCTACACCATTGGTATTAGCGGTTCTGGATCCATACCATTGTGCATCGATTCGTGGTAAAAGGCTCATACAAAAAATAAGTGTTGCAATAAAGCGGTATTTTTTCATGATTTGATTTTTGGTTCTGGATAAAAATACTATTTTTTTTTGCAAAGCAAAGAAACCAGCTATTGTGTGCAAGTAATCGCCAATGATTGTGAGCTTGAAGAAAAATGGGGAAACAAAAACACCGAAATCAGGCAAAAAAGCATCAACTTTTTTAAACTTTTTCAAGCAAAATTCAATGAAAACGCATAATCAACTCGAAATCAGTGCCATATCTGATTCCGGAAAATATTCACCGAACCAGAAAATATTTCATCAATCACATTGAAAGAAAAAATCTAAACCTGAGAATGCATCTGAAAGGGCTCGGTAGAAAAACCATCTGTTACTCCAAAAGCCTAATAATGCTTACGGCTTGCCTGAAAATTTATTTCTGGGGATGAAAAACAGATAACGCGAAGGGAGGAAACAGAAAACTACAACTTAACTTTTTTAAGCACCAATTCTTGTATTTTAAGAACCGTTTTATAGTACCCTTGTACTTCTTTTAAAAGCGGCATAATATAGCCATCAGGATATCTTGCTCGAACGGAGTACCTGTATAGATTTTTGAATTTAAAACTGCTAAAATCGCTGTCTATTTTAACACATTGATTTTTTAACGAAGCGATATCATGTGTTTGGGAAAATTCTGTTCATGAAAAGTTAAAAATGCTTTCAAGTATTTTTCAATGGCCTGCTGACAATGGAAACAGGCAACATCAAGAATGACAGGGTTATCTTCTATGATCATTCTAGCGGCCTCAATGTCGTGGTCAGCAACAATAAACCATTTTTTAATGTAGTTTTTCTTTGCGGAAGTCATATTTCAATGGCATCCTTCATGGCATTGAATAGATAATGACCATGTATTTGCTTTTTGAAGGATATTTCCTTTTCGCTGTTAATGGTAACATCAACCGGCGATTCAATAGCATCAACCAATGCCTCGTGAATTTTACTTTCCCAGTTCATTTTTGCCCTTTCACTAATCTTTTTTGGTATAACTACCAAAACGTCATAATCGCTATTTCTATCGTAATCACCTCTTGCCCTTGAGCCGAACAGCATTATTCTTGCATCAGGGATAAAAGAACGCACAGTGGACTTAATTGTGCTATATGTGGCCTTCCTTGTCATTCTGAATATAAAGATACGCCATTTTGGTAAAACCTCAATTTTCATAACCCATATGAGATTCGGTCAAGAATTCAGTCGAGTACAATGGAGTACAAATCGGTACAAATGAACTCAACGGAAAGTTTCTCCTGCGTAGAAAACGCATAGCGGTGCATACGGGTACAAATGAACACATATAAATGGAATCCAGCTCGGGCAACAGCAGAAAATCCGCCCCCTGAAAGGGCGGATTTTTGTTTTAGAAGCGAACCAAACGCAGTTTGAGTGAAGCGGATAAAACAAAAATCCGGAGGCACGCCAGTGCCGGGCGGATTCGAGTGGTGTTAGGCCCC
>JABDFU010000023.1:0-4509 GCA_013286385.1 Bacteroidota bacterium | reverse complement strand
TTTAGAAGCGAACCAAACGCAGTTTGAGTGAAGCGGATAAAACAAAAATCCGGAGGCACGCCAGTGCCGGGCGGATTCGAGTGGTGTTAGGCCCCCCGTGAGCTTTCTGGATCAGCGAGGCCGACGAGCTAATCCAGCTTTAGAAATGTTCGGGATTTTTTTGTTAAAAAATAGCTGGAGAATTTCCCTCAGGGTTTCCCTTGTTTCCCTGGGTGGGAAAGGCTAAAGAATTATAGTGAAATTGACGTAATTCACTGCTTCCTTGAAATATACGCAGAATTGAAATAGTTTCATTATTCACTGATAAGAGACATATTCGTATTTGCATGTGAAAACCAATTTGTCCTTTTTGTTATATGCTTTCCTTCTAATTAAAAGACCTGCCGGATTGTAAGTAAAGACCTGTTTGGTTTTCCGGATGTTTTTTCCTGTGTAGTTTTCAGACTCGAGAATACGTGCTAATTCTTCATTGTCGTATGTATATTCTTCCCGAGTTCTGAGTTTCCCCTTCTTATTATAAAAACTTTCGCTTGAATGCGTTAAGTCATTGGAGCGGGAATAGTGAAAATACAGAATGTCTTTGCTATTGAAATAACTTTGGCTGATCAATTTATTTGATTTGTTGTACACGTATACAATTTTCATAGGTTTCCCTTTTTCGTCAAAGCGCCGTTGCGTCACCGTTTTATTGCCATCTTTATCCAACTCTTCTTTTTGACATACAGCAGTTGTATCTTTGTGTTTGCTTTCCAGAACGCCTACTTCCTTGCAGTCGTAATTCCAAACATATTTTACCTTTCCATTCTTGTCATAAAGTATGGATGACTTTCGCTGCTTATCGGGATAATAAGCGTAAACCCATTTCTTCTCAAAACGATCTTCTCTTTTTTTATAATAAATAGTCTGGATCAGTCTTTTTCCCTCATACGCATAGGTAATTTTAACACTCAGTTTCCCGTAACAATACCTGCTGAAAGAGGTCAGCAGACTGTCCTGATTGTATTGATAAATGCACTTTTCAACCTCCTTCCCCTTTCTGTCAAACACTATCTTATCCGGCATCACTCCTGATTTATTGGGAGACAGTTTGATTCTGATGTCCTCCTTTCCGTTTGAACCGTAATTGGTTATCTCAATGCAGTTTCCGGAGGTATCAAATAACCTCGACTCCCATTTTTTTTCGTGTTTACCCGATGAATCAATGATTGTAAACTCCTTCAGTTTGTTTAGTCTGATCAGGTCACCTTTCTTTGATTCAAAAATCGAATAACGATCATAGGGATAAACCTCATCTGTATAGGCATACTCATCTTGAGCAAATGAACAGATCCCTCCGCAAAGAAATAACAGCAACAAAAGGTTTTTCATTGTATACGATTTTAATCAGGTTACCGAATAACTATATAATGGAGAAACCATAGAAAGATACAGAGTAAAAAGGGGGAAAACATTACCAATTCCTTTTTAAGTAGAGGTATACCTGACCCGATCCCAGATCGCACTTCTGGGACAAAATCTCAGTCAAAATTTTCATCGCCGGATTGAAATACCGTTCGGTTTGTTCCTATTTTCAGATTTCCTTCCGGAAAAATAATGATGGATGTCTATACATCTATCTGATTACCACCCGATTCCTGACATCATGACAGGTGATTCTTCCCAATGAATTAGCCATTTGTACCTAAAAAGGGATAAAATTCATTTCGAAATACTTTTGGCATGGTAAATGACTTTAATCACGGTATAAAATGATTTTGGATGAAAAACTTCTACAAGACTTTAGGCATCAAATATGATGCAACCCAAGAGGAGATTAAAAAAGTCTACCGAAAATTAGCTGTAAAATTCCATCCAGACAAAAATCCCTGTAACAAAGAAGCGGAGGAAAAATTCAAAGAATGTTCCGAAGCGTATGAGCACCTCTCAAATGCTGAAAAAAAGCGGAAGCATGATTTTCTGATTCGGCAAGAGGAACAACGATTAAGACAGGAAAAAGAATTAAGAGAAAGAGAAGCCGCATACCAGAAAGCTATGTCTCAAAAAGTAGCAAATTCTAAAAGTCCAAAGGTAAATTGGGGAGGAATTTCAACTGGAATAATCATTCTGATCCTGATAATAATTGGGGTTTCAATGGCTACCTCTAAAAAGAACAATAATAATGGATAATCAAATTTTTTCTAATTAATCCCCCAATCGAATGGCCTACATGTCTACAAATGATAAATTAGATTATTTAGAGGAAGAAAGAAAAAAAATCTGGGATAAAATCGTCCTCCTTCAAGACCTTGTAGATAAAAAAACCTCAGACTATGAAAGCGCAGCAAAACTTTCTTCTGAACAGGCTTCAGAATTCAAAAATGTAAGTGAGCAGGCAAAAAATGCTATCGGCAAAAATTTAGAAGAAACATATGCCAAGTTAGAAGAAATAAGAACTGCTTATGGAACATATGCAGATTTAAACACAAAAATTAATGAATATTCTAACTCTTCTAAAGATAACAGCGCTTTAATAAAAGCGATATACGAAATGTAACATTGAACGCTTAAAACTTAACACATTTTTCTCCGATTGATAGTTATTTGCCACTTCCTTTAACGTATCATAGTCGAATATTGGAGGAACATGATTTATCAAGGCCCTTGTAAGAAGTAAAACAGAAAAATGATTTCCCAGATTATAATTGACGTTCAATTCATGGCAAATTTTGATCAACTTAGACAAATCGAATTTTTCATGCTGTATCTCTTTTAACTGGTCAATTCTTGATCTATTAACAAATGAAAGACATCTTAGAAGGTTCAAAAGAGTTATTGAACGAATCAATCAATTTGATTGGCGACACTTTAAACGAAGTCGTTTTCGTTGGTGGTTGGGGGCCATACTTACGCCATGCAGATATACACCCAGGCACGAAAGATGTTGACATTTTATTTCCAATGAACTATTCAAGGGAAAAGATACAAATCGTTTTAGAAAATTTTCTCAATAACAAATTCTTTATCAGTGCTAAACATGACTTCCAATTATGCAGAGCGTATCAACTTGGAGAAAGAACTTACATTTTCAATGTTGACCTTTTACACCCTACAGAAGGGAAAATTGAAAAAGTCGACTTTGTAGAGATAATGGACTTAGACGTTACTGTTGACGGAATTAGGGTCAAACCAATTATTTCAATCAATATTCAGTTCGGTGAAGTTATACATTCCGAAAAACTAATTGACCAAGTTGATTTCAACGGTAGACAAATAAACGTTCTTGACGGAGCAGGAATAATTATTTCGAAACTAAGTGCTTGTCATAACAAAAAAAGGCCTAGGGACATTTACGACATTTATTTGTCATTATCTGAGCCGTATGCTTTGGAAAAAATGCACCATCTGATTTCAATTAATCCCACAATTAGGGAACAATTCAACAAGTACTGTAAGCTTTTAAAAAAGAATTGGATTGACTATGAAACTAGCCTAAAGATATTTGGCGTAAATGACAATAAAGCGAAAAAAAAATTACTTATGGGCGGAAACAATTAATAAAGGAGGTTGGAACCAAATATTAATTAAAATAATTCGGCAATAACTTGCTTTTAGTTGTAATAATTTACAACTTTACATTAATAAATGTTGTAATAGGGTACAACCTTTTCTGCTTTAATTCGTACAATGCAATATGATCGGTCAAAATAATACGTTTAATCTTAATGGGAACAGTACATGTAATCAAAAGTGTAAAAATTTACCTCTATTCCGGAGATCACAATCCTCCTCACATTCATGCGATTTACGCAGAACATGAGATATTATTGGAGGTTAAGAGTGGAGAAATTATTAGAGGATACTTGCCTAAAACCCAACTTCAGGAAGTTGCTGAATGGCTTGATAGTCCAGATGTAAAAAAAGTATTAGTGGAGGCATTTCATAAATTAAATCCTCAATTGAGACACTAAAGAATTAAACCATAAACACGTTTTAAGGGTTTAGAAAGATGAAAAAGTCAGAAGAAAAGGAAAATGGAAAATGGAAGTCTCAAAAGAGACTTCCTAAAATCCTGAAAATTAATAGGGTTAAAGGATTGACCATATCCGTCCTATTTAACGATGGGCATAATCGTATTTTGGATTTTGAAAAAATCTTCAAGAAATGGAAGATTGATAGAAAAAGTCCTGAACACAAACTGCTTAATCCTGTTGAATTTAGGAAAGTTAAATTAGAAAATTTCACCCTCCTTTGGGCGAATGTTACAACTGCAATTAAGGGCTTTGATGGTGAGGAAATCAACCTGCCTTATCAAATCGGTGCAGATACATTGTATGAATTAAGTGAATTAGATAAAGCAAGGGAGCGATTTTCGATTGGGGCGTTAATCAAGAGAGAACGAGTTAAAGCCGGATTAACTCAAGAGGAATTAGGCGAAAAGATTGGTTCAGACAAATTTTATATATCCAGAGTTGAAGCGGATTTATTTCATATTGAAATTTCAACCTTGAGAAAAATTATAGAAGGGGGCTT
>JABDFU010000022.1 GCA_013286385.1 Bacteroidota bacterium | reverse complement strand
CACCTTTCCAGCAGACAACCGCGTCTTCGTAAACCGAAAGACTCTTGTCCGGTACCACCAGGTCTTCGTCAATTCCCATAATGTTTCCGAAGCCTTCACAGGTTTTGCAGGCTCCTACCGGATTGTTAAAACTGAAAAAGTGTTCGCCGGGCTCTTCAAATACGATCCCGTCCAATTCGAAACGGTTGGAGAATATTTTTGTTTCACCGTTCACTTCAATGTAACATTCTCCCTCTCCCTCGTAAAATGCGGTTTGGATAGAATCTGCAATGCGATTATCGGTCTCTTCATTTTGGTGTTGGACGGTAAGCCGGTCGATCACAATCGAAATATCTTCTTTTTCTGAAAACCTCGATTTTATAAATTCGTCCAGACGTTTCACTTCGCCTTTGTACTGAATCCGTGTGAATCCCTGGCGAAGAAGAAGATCGAACTGTTCTTTACGGGTCTTGTCCTTCTTTTTTTTCAGCGGGGACAATATGAGAAAACCGGTTTCTTCCTTAAGGGTATTCAAAAACCGGATAACGTCTTCTACGGTTTCCCGTTTTACCTGTTGCCCTGAAACAGGTGAATAGGTTTTTCCGATTCTTGAAAAAAGCAATTTCAGGTAATCGTAAATTTCAGTTGAGGTCCCCACCGTTGAGCGGGGATTTCTGGATATTACTTTTTGTTCAATAGCCACAGCCGGAGAAATACCCTTAATGTAATCCACGTCCGGTTTGTTGATGCGTCCTAAAAATTGCCTGGCATAGGCCGAAAGGCTTTCTACATATCTGCGCTGGCCTTCGGCATAGAGGGTGTCAAATGCCAGGGAAGATTTTCCGGATCCGCTAAGGCCGGTTATCACTATCATTTTATTCCGGGGAATGGCCACATCCAGATTTTTCAGGTTGTGCACCCGTGCCCCTTTAATGATTATGTTTTCCCTTGGATCCAGGGTTTCGAAGGATGCTGCGCTCTTACTCATCAGGTTTGCAAAATGCCGACATTGTAGGGTTTGGTAACGGGGGCGTTGTTGGCCATTTCAATTCCCATGCTGACCCATTTTCGGGTGTCCGCAGGATTGATGATAGCGTCCACCCAAAGCCGGGCCGCCGCATAATAGGGAGAGGTTTGTTCTTCGTATTTTTTAGTTATTTCTCCCAGCATTTTTGTTTCTTCCTCCTTCGTGATCTCGGTCTTGCCCTGGGACTTGAGCGCTGCAACCTGAATCTGCAACAGGGTTTTAGCCGCCTGAGAACCACCCATCACAGCAATCTGTGCGCTGGGCCAGGCCACGATTAAACGGGGGTCATAGGCTTTTCCGCACATGGCGTAGTTTCCGGCCCCGTAGGAATTTCCGATAATGACGGTAAACTTGGGAACTACCGAATTGCTCATGGCATTCACCAGTTTGGCTCCATCCTTAATGATGCCTCCCTGTTCTGATCTGGAGCCTACCATAAATCCGGTTACATCCTGTAGAAAGAGCAGGGGGATTTTCTTTTGGTTGCAATTCATAATAAAGCGGGCGGCTTTATCGGCCGAATCACTGTAGATAACACCGCCGAACTGCATTTCTCCTTTTTTGCTCTTGACTACTTTTCGCTGATTGGCGACAATGCCAACCGACCATCCTTCGATCCGGGAGAGTCCGCACAATATGGTTTGTCCGTAGCCTTCCTTGTATTCCTCAAAGGCTGAATCATCCACCAGGGATGAAATAATCTCCCTCATGTCATAAGGCTTATCCCTGGCGTCAGGTATAAGACCGTACATGTCCAATTCGTTTTTCAAAGGCGGTTTTAGTTCTGCACGGTCAAATCCGGCAGTGGGGAAATGCCCTACTTTATCCATAATGTTGCGGATGCGCGTAAGGCAGTCCTTGTCGTCTTTACATTTATAATCGGTAACTCCTGAAATTTCACAGTGTGTAGTGGCTCCTCCCAGGCTTTCGTTATCTATACTTTCCCCTATGGCTGCTTTGACAAGAAAAGATCCGGCAAGAAATATGGAGCCCGTTTTGTCTACTATCATTGCTTCATCGCTCATTATCGGCAGGTAGGCCCCACCGGCGACGCAGCTTCCCATAATGGCCGAAAGCTGAAGTATGCCCATGGAAGACATGATGGCATTGTTTCTGAATATGCGCCCGAAGTGTTCTTTATCCGGAAAAATTTCGTCCTGCATGGGCAGAAAAACTCCTGCGCTGTCAACCAGGTAAATAATCGGAAGTCGGTTTTCCATTGCAATTTCCTGAGCCCTCAGGTTCTTTTTGCCGGTAATCGGAAACCAGGCTCCTGCTTTTACTGTTGCATCATTGGCAACGACTATGCATTGCCGTTTGCTTACGTATCCGATTCCGATCACAACTCCTCCGCAGGGGCAACCTCCATGCTCTTTGTACATTTCATCCCCTGCAAATGCGCCTATTTCAATAAAGCGGCTGTCCTTATCGATCAAAAAATCAATTCGCTCACGGACGCTCAGTTTTCCCTGTTCGTGTTGCTTCTCCATGCGGCTTTTTCCTCCACCCAGGTAAATTTTTTCCAGCTTATTTTCCATGTGGGAAATAAGCTGTTTCATCTTGTCCTCGTTGCGGTTGAATTCGATATTCATAGTCCTACTGGTTCTTTCTGATTCGGTCTGGTTCTTTCCCCGAATATAGTTAAAAGATCGGGATTATCGGCCCGAATTTTTGTTGAAGTAGAGGCCGATTGAATCGGTTCCCAGTGTGCTTACTGAATCGGGTTTAGCAGTATCGAACTCAGGACTTTTTATTCCTTTATGGAGCTCTTTTTCTGAAGTAATAATGCGGGTCTCATCCCATAAATTTTGTTGTAAAAAGGAAGAAAGCAGTTTCGCCCCTCCTTCCACAATAAGGGATTGAATATTTTTTTGATACAAGGATTTCAGAATGAACGGCAGAATTTCAGTATCCCGGGCGGCTTCAGAATTTGAAGAAACGTGAATGAATTCTGTATTTTTTCTGATCGGGAGCGCTTTTTTTTCGGTGAATATCAGGGTTGGGACAGAGTTGTCCATCAGATGGAAGGTCGAAGGAATACTGAGATTTCGGTCAATCACAACCCGAAGCGGATCTCTGCCTTTCACCAGACGTACATTCAGACGGGGGTTGTCCTGCAGGGCTGTGTTGGTTCCGACTATAATGGCCTGTTCCTGACTCCTCCAGAGCTGAGCCTGGTACAGGGCCTTGTCGCCGCTGATTTTTATCTGAGAACCAGCCCTGGTGTCCGATCTCAGGCCATCGATGAATCCATCCCTGCTTTGTGCCCATTTCAAGATAATATAGGGCCGCTTCTTTTCGTGAAAGGTAAAAAAACGTCTGTTTAAAAAGCGGCATTCTTTTTCCAAAACGGGTACGGTTACTTTGATGCCGGCTTGTCTGAGCTTCTCAAGGCCCTTTCCTGAAACCAAAGGGTTGGGGTCGAGAGTACCCACTACCACTTCCGGTATCCGGTATCTACTTATCAAATCTGCGCAGGGAGCTGTCTTTCCAAAGTGTGAGCAGGGCTCTAAAGAAACATACAGTGTAGATTTTTTAAGCAGTTTTTTATTCTGCACTTTTTCTATTGCATTTACTTCGGCGTGCGCCTTGCCGTACTCCTGATGATAGCCTTCAGCTATAATTTTATCTTCCTGAACAATTACACAACCCACCATGGGATTGGGGCTTGTTTTTCCAAGCCCCGACAGAGCCAGTTCGATGCAGCGCTGCATGTATTGATTTGTCTTTTCCAGAATGACAAAGGTAAAAAAATGAAGTACTTTTGCTGTATGCGTATGGCAAGTAATCATATTGGATCGGTTTCAAGATTTTACAGAGAAGAGCTTAAAGGATTGTTTGATTCAGACGAAATTGAGCAGTTTATTTTTTACTCGGCGGAGCATATACTTGGACTTTCCCGCTCCGAACTGAGCCTAAGCAGTGAAAAAACAATATCCGAATCAGAATTGTTAAAATTTAACCGCATCGTTAACCGACTTAAAGAACAGGATCCCTTGCAGTACATTTTAGCAGAAGCATGGTTTTTGGGCCTTAAGCTGAAGGTGAATGGGCATGTGCTGATTCCCCGGCCTGAAACGGAGGAACTGGTGGAATGGGTTATCAATAGTCTGACTAAAAAGGTTACTGAAGGACGATCAAAATTTAAAATTCTGGATATCGGGACGGGTAGTGGCTGCATAGCCATTGCGTTGAAAAAGGAATTTCCCGAAGCTGATGTTTTCGCTCTGGACCTATCTAAAGAGGCCCTGGAAGTTGCAAAAGAGAACGCTGCGCTAAACAGCGTTCAGGTAAATTTTATGGAGGTCGATATATTTAGACTGAGTAGCATGCATTTGCGTGCGTACTCAGTCTTACACCCGGAGGGAGTGGACTGTTTTGATTTGATTATTTCCAACCCTCCTTACGTTCTTCAATCTGAAAAACCTTCTATCCGTATGAACGTGCTTAAGTACGAGCCTCCTGCTGCATTATTTGTTGAAGATGAGGATGCCTTGCTGTATTACAAGGCCATTATCCGTTTTGCGAAAAAACAGTTGAATCCCGGGGGAAATTTGTACTTTGAGATCAATGAAAGCAGGGGAGCAGAGCTTGAATCCTTACTGGGTTCTGAAGGTTTTGCAGGGATTGAATTAAAGAAGGATATTAACAGAAAAGACCGTCTGATTAAAGCGGAAAAACGATGACCAAAGAACAGGCTAAAACCCGCATAGAAGAACTTAGCAAGGAGTTGGACGAGCACAATTACCGTTATTATGTGCTTTCAAAGCCCAGTATCAGCGATTTCGAGTTTGATAAATTGCTCGAAGAACTAAACAAACTCGAAAAAGAACAGCCTGAATTTTTGAAGTCCACGTCTCCTACACAAAGGGTGGGTGGGCAGATTACCAAAGAGTTTGCATCGGTAAAGCATAAGTATCCCATGTTGTCTCTCGGAAACACCTATTCGGATGAGGAACTGAAGGATTTTGATGACCGCGTTAAAAAAGGATTGTCCGATTCCTATGAATATGTATGTGAACTTAAATTTGACGGAGTAGCGATCGGTCTGACCTATAAAAGAGGTTTGCTGATGCAGGCTGTCACCAGAGGGGACGGAGAGCAGGGGGATGATGTAACGGCCAATGTAAAAACCATACGCAGTGTTCCCCTGCAACTCAGGGGTAACGATTATCCCGATGAATTTGAAATCAGGGGCGAAATCATTTTGCCACGAAAGGAATTTGATGCCATTAACCGGGAACGGGAGGAGCTAGGCGATGCGCTATTGGCAAATCCCAGGAATGCAGCCTCCGGAACACTTAAAATGCAGGACTCTTCAGTTGTGGCATCCCGTAACCTGGATTGTTTTTTGTACGTGATCATGGGGGAAAAGCTTCCGTTTAAAACGCATTACAATAACCTGGAGGAGGCAAAAAAATGGGGATTCAGGATATCCGAACACATGAAAAAATGCAAGGACATTCATGCGGTTCTGGATTATATAAAAGAATGGGATAAGAAAAGACATACCCTGGGTTTTGACATAGACGGGGTGGTGATCAAAATCAATTCCTTTGAACAACAGAAGGCGCTGGGCTTTACAGCCAAATCGCCCCGCTGGGCCATTTCTTATAAATTCAAGGCTGAGCAGGTCAGTACGTTGCTTGAAAAAATTACCTACCAGGTCGGACGCACCGGTTCGATTACCCCTGTAGCCAATCTCAAACCGGTTCTGCTGGCCGGAACAGTTGTCAAAAGGGCCTCTCTTCACAATGCAGACATTATTGAAAAATTGGATGTGAGGCTGGGGGATACCGTTTACGTAGAGAAAGGAGGGGAGATTATTCCTAAAATTACAGGAGTTGATTTATCCAAAAGGCCTGCGCATTCACAAAAGACGCTCTATTGTACGCACTGTCCTGAGTGCAATGCCTTGCTGGTAAGGGAGGAGTCGGAGGCCAATCATTTTTGCCCGAATGAAACAGGTTGCCCTCCTCAGATCAAAGGGAAAATAGAGCATTTTGTAAGCCGCAAGGCTATGAATATTGATTCCCTGGGCGGAGAGACTATTGCCGCGCTTTTTGAAAAGAAGCTGATCACTAATGTAGCTGATATTTACGACCTGAAAAAAGAAGACCTGCTTCCTTTGGAAAGGATGGCTGAAAAGTCGGTTAACAATCTGCTCAAGGGCATCGAAGAATCGAAACAGGTGTCTTTTGAAAGATTAGTGTATGGATTGGGAATACGACATGTGGGAGAAACTACAGCCCGGAAGCTGGCTTATGCGTTTAAAAATATTGAATCCCTGATGAAGTCTGGTACTGAAGAGTTGATGGACGTGGGAGATGTAGGAGAGGTAATCGCCAAAAGCATAATCGCGCATTTTCAAAACAGGAAAAACCTTGAGATTATCGGCCGTCTTAAGAATAAAGGGCTTAAATTTGAGTTAAGTGAACAAGCATTGGCTTCGAAGACAGATAAACTTTCAAATCTTTCGTTCGTTGTTTCGGGTGTGTTTACCAGGTTTTCACGCGATCAGCTAAAGAGTCTGATTGAGCAGAATGGAGGGAAAAATACAGGTTCGGTATCCTCCAAAACGAATTATTTGCTTGCAGGAGAGAACATGGGACCCGAAAAACTGAAGAAAGCTGAAAAGCTTGGGGTCAAGCTGATAACTGAAGAGGAGTTTGCGAAAATGATAGGTTATGTACTTTAAAAACATCAGGACAACCGCCGGCAGGTACTTATTGAAAACCGAAGCTGAACAGTCAAGGCGGGTTAAGGTCGCCTTCAATATGTTTGAAGCCAGGACTTTTGTCCTCTTGTTCGAAGGGAGCAAAATGGAGGATGTGGACCTGATCAAGAAATACGTGAATTACCTGAAGGAAATGAAAAAGAAGGTTCGTGTAATCGGATTCTTCAACACCGAATATCCTCCGGATTTTACCTATTCGAAACTTGATTACGAGTTTTTTTCACTAAAGGAACTGAACTGGCACCTGAAACCTTCGGGAAACTTTGTCAGGGCCTTTCTGGAAGAAGAATTCGATGTATTGATCGATCTTAATTTTGAGGATCATTTTCCGATTGCTTACCTGTCAACTCTTTCCAGGGCTCATTTCAAAGTCGGAAAGTTCAGCAAGGAAAATCAAAAGGTGTTTGATTTGCTGATCGATATCGCAAAAGGGAAAAATTTTAAGTACCTGCTTCAGCAGGTAGATATTTACTTACAGATGATAAATAAAAAAGAAGAAACCTGATCTAAATGAATTTTATTTTATTTGACGATTCCTCCAGGGAAAATTTACTGCCGCTGACATTTACCAGGCCGGTTGCCGATATCCGGGTAGGTATTCTCCGAATCAGGGAAAAATGGGAGGGACTGTTGAAAAGTACAACGTCCAGCCTGACCCAGGATTACCTGTCTGAAAAATTTCCGGCTGCCTGGTCAATTGACGAGGATAATTTCTGGATAAACGGATCGGTTTGCCCGGATGAAAACCTGGTTGAGGAAATTTATCTTCTTCAACCAGGAAGCGCACTCCTTTCAGGTGAAACGCTTGTCGCTGTAAATTCAGGAAATGCCAAATTGCCTTCGTACAGTGAAAAAAAAGAATGGCCGCACCCGTTGTTTAAGATAACTAATCTCTGGGATATTTTTTCCCTTAACGGTAAGGCTTTGGAAGAGGATTTTAAACGCATAACAAGTGGCCGCAAATCCCGGCCTTTGAGTTCAAGTAATCAGCTGATTGCTCCCGAAAACATATTTGCAGAAGAAGGAGCCAAGGTTGAATGTTCTGTGCTCAACGCCTCCACCGGACCCATATACATCGGCAAGGATGCTGAAATAATGGAAGGCTCTTTGGTTCGCGGACCGTTTGCCCTGTGTGAACAATCCGTACTTAAGCTGGGGGCTAAAATTTACGGCCCGACTACAATCGGGCCGTATTCGAAAGCAGGAGGAGAGGTGAATAATTCGGTGTTGTTTGCATACAGTAACAAGGGTCATGACGGATTTTTAGGCAATGCGGTGATCGGTGAATGGTGCAATATCGGAGCTGACAGCAACAATTCAAATCTGAAGAATAATTATGCTCAGGTTAAGCTCTGGAACTACCCTGCCGGACGCTTCGTGAATACGGGTTTGACCTTTTGCGGCCTTGTCATGGGCGATCATTCGAAATGCGGTATCAATACCATGTTCAATACCGGCACGGTGGTGGGCGTCTGCGCGAATATTTTCGGTTCGGGATTTCCCCGCAACTTTGTTCCTGATTTTTCCTGGGGAGGGGCAGCGGGATTTACAACCTATAAATTAGAAGATACTTTTGAGGTGGCCCGGCTGGTGATGGAGAGGCGACAGGTCGAATTTACAGAAACTGACAAGGAAATACTGCGAAAGGTGTTTGAACTTACAGCCAGCTACCGAAAATAGGCAGTTACAGCAAGCAGGAAATTATTTTTTTCTAAGGCCGTCGATAATAGCGTCCCTTTCCTTCAATTGCTTTTTCAGTTCGAGGATCTGTTTTCTGAGATTTTCAATCTCGGTTTTCAGCACGGAGTCCTGGGGAGCCCAGAGGTTGAAGTCGTAATAGGCCTTTTCTGAAGTTTTGGTTTTTGCGTTGCTGTCCCTGAAAAAACTGTAAAGTGAAATGTGAAGTGCTTTGGAAATGAGTTCCAGCGTGCGGATATCGATGCTGTTGTGTTCCAACGCGTAATCCAGATCGGCTTCGCTGAGTCCTATATAAGTTGCGAGTTCTGAATAGGTATGTCCCTGGGCTTTTACAACTTCTGTAATTCTGCTTTTGAGGTTCATTTGGCTTTGGTTTGAGGGGTGTAGTTCTTTGAAAAATCGTCCCAGCTTTCTTTCGTATAGAGCTCTTCTCCCAAAAATACCAAAATAGGCTCCAGGCTTTCGGCATCCTTGAAGCCGGGTATAGGCTGACTGAGCATGGCGAATTTTTCATTCAGTAACACGAGCGTTGGATAAGCCATTTTATTGCCGAGCAATGCGGATGCCAGCTGGTGGGTTGCGCCTTTCACGCCGGGATTCAGGTTTACAAAACGCACACTGTCCATTTTAACAGTATCCTTCATCTCTGCATTCAGTTTGACCGCATAATAATACTTATTCATGAGTGCTACTATTGTGGCGTCCTTAAATGTAGAGGCTTCCATTTTTTTGCACCAGCCACACCAATCGGTGTAAACGTCTATAAATATTTTTTTGGGATTCTTTTTGTTCATATCAAAGGCCTGCTGAAAGGTGTACCAGTGGATCTCTTCAGGACCCGCGGATTTTTCTGATGGAAAGTCTGTAAAGCTTCCGCTAACCAGCAACAGGCCAAACAACAGAGGCAAAAGCAGGATTTTTCTCATTCAGTTCTATGCAAGATAGTCGTTTCCAGCGACTGAATCAAGTCTGTGCTTCCGCTGTAATTGAATTCATAAGACCACCTGATGATTTGTGTTTTTTGATCAGAATTCAGCTTTTTTGACAGCACTTTAATATGACATTCGACTTCCATATTCGGATAAACAGGTTTTAAGAATTTCCAGTTGTTCACTTCCAGGCCGGCCAGCACAGTATCGCCGTACAGGGGAATCCAGAATCTGCGATACATGACCTGAAAAGCATGGGGACCACTGGCAATCAGACTTCCGAACATGCTTTTTTTTCCAGCCTCTTCGCTGGTGTGAAAGGGCAGGGGATCAAAGGTTTTGGCGTATTCGATTATTTCGGCTTCCGACAAACTTAGTTTACCCAGCAGGATGGATTTTCCGGGGGCTAACATTACCTGATGCCGTTCATCATTTTAGTAAGTTTTCTACTTACAATGAAAAGGCAAATGGAGGAAGCCCCGGCCATGATAACAAAAACCATAAAGAATGAATGAAGATCCTTTATTTCAAATCCCAACAAATGGGGAAGTGGTTTGGAAGGATCGGGATACAGTCCACTAAGAGCTCCGGCAAATTTGTTTGCGGCTGAAGTAGACAGGAACCAGACCCCCATAAGTAAAGAGGCAAATTTTACAGGTGCCAGTTTATTGACCATTGATAAACCTATCGGAGACAAACAAAGTTCTCCAAATGTATGAATCATGTAAAGTGAAACCAGCCATAGCATGCTAACCTTTACCCCTGGTTCGAGCCCTTTTACACCAAAGGCAATGACCAGATAGCCCATAGACAACAGGAAAAGTCCGAGAGCCTGCTTGTATGGGGAAGAGGGTTCCATATTTTTGGCACCAAGGGTCTGCCAGAGAAAAGCAAAAACAGGAGCAAAAAGCACAATCGCAACGGCATTAATTGATTGAAAGAAGCTGGCAGGAATAGTTTCGATCAACCAGGGTTCTCCGGTTATATTTTTTATCAGGATGTAAATGAATCCAAGGTTAAATGCAAGCAATAGGGTGAGTATAACTTCCCTGACTCCTTTTTGTTCTTTTGTAAGCTTTTTAAATACCTGTATCATTAACCGGGTAAGAAATCCGATAATTAAAACTAAGACAGTCAGGGAAACGTATTTTGGTATAGTCAGATCAAGTTGTCTTCGGGTTTGCTCCTCAGCAAAGTAAGTAAGGGAAGCCCCGGCCTGTTCAAATGCGGCCCAGAAGAATATTACAAAAAACGCTGCAATATAAATTACCCAAATCCGCTCCCTTTCAACTTTAGTAAGTGTTTTGTCTGAAATGATAAATCCTGGGGCTGCAATTGTGAGAGAATAAATAAATGAGCCCACAACGCCAAAGCTGTTTCCATCTCCCCAAATCATATCGACTCCTTTAAAAAAGAAAAGAAAAAGGCCGATGGCAATACCTGACCAGGTTATAATCTGACCAGAAGAATAGTCTTTTTGTATGTCTTCGGCCTGGGAAACCACATCAATTGCTTTTAATTTTTTATCTGGTACAGATCCGATGGGTTTGCCTTCAGGAGTTACGATATAAAAGTCCTTGAGCCAAAGGAAAAGCCCCGTACTTAAAAGCATTCCGCAACCTGCGGCTAAAAATCCATATTTGAAATCTTCGGGATGTCCCGTATCTCCGATTGCACCGCAAAAAAGCGGTGCGATAAATGCCCCTAAATTAATACCCATGTAAAAGATTGTAAAAGCTGCATCTCTGCGTTTATCACCTTCGGGATACAATGCTCCAACCATGGTTGAAATATTTGGTTTAAAAAAACCATTGCCTATAATTAAAAAAAAGAGTCCGGCAATCATCAAGGGTACAGCTATTGTTTTTTCCTGGAACATGGAACCGCTGAAAAACATCAGAAATTGACCCAGGGCCATTATTAAACCTCCAATGACAATTGATTTTCGGTTTCCCCAATAACGATCTGCAACATATCCCCCAATCAGAGGCGTTAAATAAACGAGACCGGTATAACTTCCGTAAATATCAGAGCCAATGGCTTTATCAAAGAGCAGTGCTTTGGTCATGAAAAGAACAAAAAGAGCCCTCATTCCGTAGTAGCTGAAACGCTCCCACATTTCAGTTACAAAAAGTATATAGAGCCCTTTAGGGTGAGATAATTTTTCCGTTTCCGCCATACTGATTTGTTTTTTTTAATGGTCGCTAAGATACTGAAATTGCTATAAGTTGTTTACAATAAAATCGGTCATCCTGGTAAATAAGTTCAGGCGGGTAGTGCCTCCGCTTATGCCGTGGTTTTTGTCGGGATAAATGAATTGCTCGAATTGTTTGTTTGCCTTGATCAGGGCTCTGCTCATTTCCATCGTGTTCTGCAAATGTACGTTGTCGTCGGCGCTGCCGTGTATCAGCAGGTATTTGCCTTTGAGCATGTCGACAAAATTAATGGGGGAGTTTTCATCGTATCCCGCAGGGTTTTCCTGGGGAGTGGAAAGGTAACGTTCGGTATAAATCGTATCGTAAAAGCGCCAGTTGGTGACCGGGGCCACCGCAATACCGGCCTTGAAATAATCCGCTCCTTTGGTCATGCACAGGGAACTCAGGTAGCCGCCGAAACTCCAGCCCTGAACACCGATACGGGTTTTGTCCACATAGGATTGGTTGCCCAGGTATTTGGCGACTTCGATCTGGTCCAGGGTTTCGAGTTTTCCCAGTTGTTTATAGGTGCACTTTTTAAAGTCCCTTCCGCGGCCTTCAGTGCCGCGGTTGTCCACGCAGGCCACGATGTATCCTTTCTGGGTTAGCAGACTGTGCCAGAGATAGCTTCCGCCACCCCATTCATTGCTTACTTCATTGTTGTGAGGGCCTCCGTAAAAGGTCATAAGAACAGGGTATTTTTTGCCGGGATCGAAATTTACCGGCTTCATCATCCACCCATTAAGTTCAACGCCTTCCGATGTTTTAAAACTGAAAAACTCTTTTTTACTCAGGTTGTATTCGCTCAGTTTTTTCTTGAGGTCTGCATTGTCCTCCAGTACCCTGATTAATTTGCCATCCGAAGAATGAAGGCTAATGTAAGGCGGAGTTTCCAGATCTGTAAAGGTATTGATGTAGTAGTTGAAGCCATCGCTGAACTCAACCGTGTTCGTTCCTTTGCCGGTACTCAGGACTTTTTTTGCGCTTCCGTCCAGGTGAATTGAACATAGAATTGTTTCGGTAACCGAGGGTTCATCGGATGTGTAATAAACTGTTTTTCGGGCTTCATCCAGGCCTTTGTAATCGAGTACATCCCAGTTGCCTTTTGTGATCTGACTGATGAGTTGGCCGCTCATATCATACTGATACAGGTGATTGAAACCGTCCAGGTCACTCGACCAGATAAAGTAGTTGTTGTCTTTTGAGAACGTGAGGTTGTCGCTTATTTCAATGAAGGTTTTGCTGTCTTCGGTAAGGATAACTTTTGATGTTCCGTTTTCTGCCTTGCAAAGCATCAGCTCCAGTTTATTCTGAAGGCGGTTCATTCGTTGTACAGAAAGCACAGCAGGATCCGAAGTCCATTTTATCCGGGGAATGTACTGGTCGGTTTCCTTTCCCAGATCAACCGGCCTTGTCAGGCCGGTTTGTAAATCGTAAATCAATATACTGACAACTGAATTTGCCTCTCCGGCCTTTGGGTATTTGAATTTATAAATGGTGGGGTAGAGGCTATCATTGTATTCAGCCATTGCGAATTCTTTAACCCGGCTCTCATCAAACTTGTAATAGGCCATATACCTGCCGTCGGGGCTCCAGAAATAGGCACGGTCAAAACTGAACTCCTCTTCGTATACCCAGTCGGTAGCCCCATTGATAATAGCGTTGTGTTTGCCATCGTTTGTAACAGAGGTTTCTGTATTCGAACGTAGGTCTTTTATAAAGAGATTGTTACCTCTTACGAAAGCTACTTTGCTTCCGTCCGGAGAAAAGGTACCGTACATTTGCTTTTCACCGCCGGCTACTTTCGCAAGTTTCCTGGTATTGATATCCCATACGTAATAATTTTCCCTGGTTGAATGCCGGTAGACCTTCTCTGTTTCGGTCGCGATCAGAATTTTTTTCTCGTCCTCACTGAATGCATAATTGTCTATAGTCAGCGCAGCCGAAGAACCATCGGGTATCACATCTCCAGATAGCAGAATTACAGATTGTTTTTTACCGCTTTTGTATTCGAATTTTGTAATGGCAGATTCTGAGCCCTTTCGCATGTCGTTGTATTCCAATGAGGTATAGTATTTCCCCCCCTTCATAGAAGAGAGTCCGTAAATGTTCGAAGCATAAAAGGTATTCTTGCTCCAGATGTCTTCCAGGCTTATTTCTTTCTTCTGACTAAAGCCAGACAGGGGCATCAATAAAATTAGAAAAGCAGAAATAAGGCGCATAAAGAATAGGTTTAGGGGCTAAAAATAGCAATTCCTATTGCTATTTTATATAAAATTCATATATTTGCATCCCAATTAAATTTTACTAAAATGAAAAAAGGAATTCATCCTGAAAGTTACAGATTGTGTGTTTTTAAAGACATGTCGAACGAATATGCGTTTTTGGTTCGTTCTGCATCAGAAACTAAGGAAACCATCACCTGGGAAGACGGGAAAGAATACCCACTTATTAAACTGGATATTTCCCATACTTCTCACCCTTTTTATACCGGTAAGAATGTTCTGGTGGATACTGCCGGACGCGTTGATAAATTCAAAAAGCGTTACGAAAAGAAAGCTGCAAAATAAAGCAGTACGTTACTGTACAATCATTTTTCTGCTAACAGCTCCGTCTGGGGTGCTTATGGTGTAGAAGTACAATCCCGGTTTAAGACCTGATGCATCCAGGCTGAAACTCTGTGAGCCGCTGCTGAGGCTCATATTCTGAGTTGGTAAAACCGATTGCCCGATGGTATTGTATACATACAGTTTGACCTTTTCGGGTTTTTGAAGATTTACGGTTATGTTCGTAACCGAACTGAAGGGGTTGGGGTAATTGCTAACAGAAATCACAGGAACTGTATTCTCCTTAATTCCGGCCATTATCGAACCTGTGGAAACACAATTGTAGACAATGTCTGCCAATACTTCTGAATTCGCAGCAGCATCGGGATTGCCCACTCCTATCCCGTGTCCGGCAGCGTAGTCCTCCTGAAAAATAAGGCTCATGCAGGAGTTTACATACCGGGCAACAGATGGGTATACCTGCTCAAATCCGTCATCCGAATCGGGACGAAAGGCCTGCATCCAGGTTTGGCCGGCATCCCTGGATCCGGTAACGTAAATATTTCTGAGCGCTTTTCCGGTTCCGTCATCCGTACTCTGGAGGATGTTGTCGTAAGCAAGGTAAATATAGCCACTGCTGTCGATACCTGCACTGGGGTGAGAGGTCAGAGAAACATCGTATGTGCCGTAAGGTGGATTTCCTGTAGGCAAATTAAGAGAGCCGGTGCCGGCATAATCCACCCAATTCGCAATCATTCTGACAGAATCAGTTGCCATGCTTTCATCCCAGTACATGAGACCAGAAGTCCCCGGAAAATAATCGTATGAACCGCTGTCGTTATTTGTTGCATTGACAATAAACATATTTCCATACCAAACGTGGGCCTTATTGTTTTTGTCCAAAAGAATAGCGTAAGATCCGTCAGAAGTATTAACGGTATCGGTTAAGCCGTCCTGAAGAATGGCTTGCCCTTTGAAATTCTGAACCGGAAAAGTGAGAATAGTTGTTTTGGTCCAGGTTGTACCGTTATCGGTAGATTTAATCAGTACAAGGTTGGATGTTTGCGATCCCGCAACATAGGCAACGGTGGTTCCTTGGGCATCAATTGCGTAACTGTCACCCGCAAATCCGCTGAATCCGGAAAGGCTGTCAATCAGAGGATTTACCTGATGAAGTATATCCCAGGAAATACCACCATCCGTAGATCTTGAATAACAAAGGGCCGGATCCTGGTGCTGGTAGCTTGCTCCGCCAAAACTTCCCGAAGGGGCGGTTACTGAAAGAACGTGGAGGGTGTTGGTGTCTGTATTGCCGGGAACCATTCTGGGCCACCAGTTGCCTCCTACAGCAGGACTTTTAAGCAATGTTGTATTCTCCACCCAGGTGCCGCTTCCCTGCGTTGGTCTTGCAACATAATCAAGCTCATCCACAACAGTATTGTGGGCTACAAAGGATTCTGTGTTATTTCCCTTAGTGATGGCAATGGAAGGCCAACCTGTACGCTGGGCCTCAACTCTCACTGTCGGATTGTTGACGGTCCAGCCGGAAGTTCCATTATTATAGGCGTAGCCGGTTCCCCTGTCCGCAAAAACCTGGTCACCTCCGTTATCATTGGAGAAAATCCATACGGCAGACATTTTTCCATTGGGGCTCTTGAAAAGTCCGTTGCGCACGGATGAATTGGTCTGAAGTTGATAGTAAGTAGTACCGATAACGGTATCGGTTACATTGATTGATAACGGGGCCGGCTTGGATTTGGCTCTTTTTAATGCGGAAGGAACTCCGGATGAAATCGGTTTGGCGGGAAGCGTAACGATATCCTGGCCTTTGATGGAACCAACGCGGGTTCTGACTGTCAATTTCGAATTCAGCCCTGGCTTTTTCGCATTACGGGAGGTCTTGTTGAACGTTTGCGTGTTTGAGTTTTGGGGAATTGCTACTGCAGCTGTAAGGAGCAGAAAAAGCAGGGTACTTGTTTTTTTCATGTAGGACAGTATAAGTGCAAATACTTAGTTTAAAAAGGAGGTCTAAACTACTTAGAATCTGAGATATTTACAAATTCGGAGTATACTTCTTTTAAGGCCAGTCCTATCTGATCATAGCTGAAGTTTCTGACAGAATAAGCCCTTAATTTTTGCTGGGAAAAAGAGGCGTATTGCTCCATCATTTTTTTCATAGCCATAGCTAATTCGTTATCGTTACGGGGAGAAACGAGAATGCCCATTTCGGGACTAACGTGCTCTGCAATTCCACCAACATTGCTTGACAGTATAGGCACCCCGCAGGCCATTGCTTCAGGAATTACACAGGGTAGATTTTCATAATTGCTGAAAAGAACCAGGCACTGGGCCTTTCCCAGTTCATGGGCAACTTCTTTTGTGCTTTTTGTCCCTTCAAAATAAACCTGTTTGTCTAAAATGCCCAATTCTTCGGCATACGTTTTATGTTGATCGGTTACCCCATCGCTGATGATCTGCAGGATAAAGTCCGGGCGGATGTTTTTTAGCTTTTCGACGGCTCTGAGTATGCCTGAAATGTTCTTTTGCTCATCGAAGGCATGGGAAATGTGAATGAAGCGGAAGGAAGATTTTGCAGGGTCTCCTGTTTCGGTTTTCGTTTCGGTATTGGGTTTGAAAAGATCCGTGTCGACAACGTTTCCGATAATACGGAAACGGCCTTTGATACCGTTCCTGATCAGCGCATTTTTAAGGTTAACAGTAACCGGGAGAATCATTTTGCTTCGGCCGGCAATCATCCGGTAAATGCTTCCGGTCAGCGAATAAGGCTTAAACAAAGGGTTTTCCTCCAGAAACCCTGTCCAATGCTCTGTATATACATAGTTAAGACCATAACGGAGTTTTAAATAAAAACAAATCAGTCCGGCTTTGTTCAGGATATTCATATGGAGCAGATCCGGCTTTCCTCCGGCTTCCGCCATTTTTCTATAGCCGATTAAATGCGCCTTCAGATTTCGTTTCAGTTTTTTCAGGGATGAGAAAAAACCATTGCCGGACAGCACCTTTTTGTAATAAACCTGAATGACATTCACTCCGTTTTCCTGACTGACAATTACTTCGTATTCCGCATTGATAAGCCTTTCGTCGGCACAGGCGTTTACAACAGTGACTTCTGCATATGGTGCAGCAGCTTCAGCATGCTTTTGAATAAAGTTGCCGAGTGTGAGGCCGGTGCGGTTGGGGTACCAGCCTGGAATAAAGAGGATTGACATTCGGTTTTTAAGCATGCTCAGTTTCCGCTATGAAGCAGGACCGCAATTTAGTCATTCCATCCCACTCAAATTGTTTTGTGAAATTTTATTGAATGTTGTATCTTCGCCACCCCTTAATCATTATGGTAGCCATAGCTCAGTTGGTTAGAGCATCAGATTGTGGTTCTGAGGGTCGTGGGTTCGAGCCCCATTGGTTACCCTGGTAAAGAAAAGGCAAGGCTTTTGGAGATTGAAACCTCTGAAAGCCTTTTTTAATGAATAGTAAGTGGCGTCCAAATTTGAATGTTCATGAGGAAACTATGCCAGGATCAATAGTGGTATTTTCACTTCAATCTAAGATAGCAAATGTGCAGGGATTACAAAAAATCCTGCCCCGCAGGCACTGTACAGAAACACACGCTTTTTCATGGGGATATGAAATGGTAGTTGGAATGAATACCTTCGTACTTGATTAATTAATACGGGATTTGGTGAATTCAGCAAGATTTTAAAAATGACTGATCTGGAACAAATTGTTGAAAATGAAAAACGGTTACTCGAGGCCTTTAAAAATAAAGACCTGGCTGTCCTTGATGACTTACTTTATGAAAAGTGCCTGTTTCATTTACCGAATGGAAAAACTGCAGACAAAGCTGATGTAATCGAAAATTACCGTTCAGGAAACACCAAAATGATTTCAATTTTAGTAAGCGACCAGATTATTAACCTTGTTGAAGATGTCGCAGTCGTAGACGTTATACAGAATATGAGACTAAATTATTTTGACCAATCGGTAGATTCTTCATTTCGCTATCTAAGGGTATGGAAGTTGTTTGGAGATAAGTGGAAGGGAATTTCTGTTACTGGCATTCAATTGCAATAAAATATGAAATCAGGAATTGTTAAATCGTATAACGAGCAAAGCAGATACGGCTTCATTACCGTTGACGGGGGCTATACCAATACTGAAGGCTTTTTAGCCAGGGATATCTTTTTCCATGATTCGGGTATGACTTACAGAGCTGAGAAAGGAGACAACGTAACTTTTAGGATTGAGCAGGGAAAGAAGGGATTATTGGCTGTGGAAGTGAAAAAAATCAACTAGCATGAAAGCGAATATTTGCTTTCTTTTCATTCTATTGTCTGTGTTTGCAGGGCATTCGCAAAATGCCGGCAAGTCAGAAAATGCCGATGTTTTGGCAATCAGGAAGTACGCGGAAAATCTGGAAGCGGCTCCTGTGGATGCAAACGATACTACCTTCGGAGTTGTTCTTCCGGTTTTGCCTGAGAGTGTCACCAACGCATTCAAGGCCTCATTTAGAACCGACAGGAAAGAAGTTGAAAAGGCCGTTGTCCTGATTTTGCTTAAACTGTATGCTGAGCAGGTGAAATGCTGTCACAAGGCTTATCCTTTGTGGGGAGAAGGGTTTACCCAAAACAAGTATCCGGTTCAGTATTATTATTTGAAAATTACGAGGGAGTGTAACCCTGAAAAATATACCTGCGGACCATTGAAGACCAGCATGCCTTACCTCTGGGTGATGAAAAACCCTTATTTGTCTGATTACGCGCCTATAAAAGCCGAAATGGATTACATTACGGCTTTGAAGAAGACTATGCCCTAGAAGGCCAAAAGCCCTACTGAGACTTTGATAAGACATGCGGTATTCAGTGATCCTTACAATATTCCGTAATAACCTTCAATCCTTCTGTACTTCCCAGTTCAACCGATTTGCGCATATCCTCGCAGGCTTCGTTCTTATTACCAGATTTATATTTCGCTTCAGCCCGGTTGGAGTAGGCTTTGGCATAGTTGGGGTTCATAAGTATGGCTTTGCTGAAATGCTGAATCGCTGCCTCGTACTTTTCAAGTTTATTGAAGATGACCCCAATGTTGTTATAGGATTTGTAATTGGTCGAATCGGCACGAATGGATTTCCCGTAATAGTCCAGGGCCGATGTATATTCATTCTGGTCGTCATAGGTCAATCCCAGTCCGAACAAAGCAACAGTCCAATTGGGTTTAAGCGCGAGGGCTTTTCTGAAATCAGCTTGGGCTGCGGTATACTGTTTCAGTTTGTTTTCAATCAGGCCACGGTCGATGATACATCCTTCATTCTCAGGGGCAAGGTTGATGGCTTTGGAGAAAAAGCCGAGGGCGGTGTTCAGGTTGTCCTGCCTTTCACTGCAGACCGCGCACAGGTATAGGGGATAATAGTTTTTAGGTTCTAATTCAGCCCATTTTGAATAGTCGGATAAGGCTCCGCTGAAATCTCCCAGAGACATTTTAAGATTGGCCCGCTTTGAATAAGACTGTATGTTTTTGGGATCGAGACTGATAAAAAAATCCTGGTCTCTGATACGGCTGCGAATGGATGGGAAATTAACAGTATCAGCCGGGCTTGAAGATTTTTCTGTTGGGGTTGAAGGTTTTTCTGTTTGTTGGGAAAGCAAAGTTCCGTAACTGCAGGCAATTAGAAAAAGTATCCGTAGAGTAGTATGGTGCATTTGGAGTTTAATCGAAACTAAACCTTTTTTTCCTTGATGCTGACTTCAAAATAATGCCCGGGATCAGCATAAGCCTTCATTGGCCGGCTTACAAATTTCGTTGAAGTATAGATCGCACATTTGGTATCGGAAACCTGGTAAAGGCTCCTCAACTTATCTTTGGGACACCCCTCCAGTATGCCTGCCAGCACTTCGTAACGAATTTCCTCGGGCTGAAAACCATAGTCGTGCCAGACGATGACTGCGTTTTCATTTTTCAGCATGGAGAATGCATTTCGGGTATCGCCGGCCACCTGATGGAAATGATGATCTCCATCCACAAAAATAAGATCGATTTTACCGCGGTAAGGGCTGAAATCAAACTTCATTGAATCTCCCTGCAAATGGCTGACATTGCTTAGGTTTTTTGAAAAGAACCGGTGTGCCTTAATGTAGTTTTCGCTCAGGCCCATTTCCTGCATGCTCTTATCGGATAGATTCAGGGTATAACAGTTGCCCGCATAACGGGCAACATTGGCTACACTTTCTCCTCTCCAGGTACCTATTTCAAAATAAGAGCAGTTGGGGCTCTGTTTCGCAAGGGAGTTAAGCAGCAGTAAGTCAGTAGGGAGGGAATTCCCCCCCAGGAATGTATAGGGGACAACCGTTTCCTGTTGAGTTTTGCAGGCGGCCGCAAAATCAATAACCGGCAAGCCTTCAGAAAATTCAGGGTAGTTTTTTTTAATGTGATTAAAGCATTCTTTTTCACGGTCCGCAAGAAGCCGGAGTTTCCCCGGATTTGTAATTAATGTCTTGAGTATGCTGAATAGGGTTGTCGCTTTTTTTTTCATTCAACGTTGGAGGCTGAATCCCGGCAATTGTTGAGTATCAGTTGGTCGAGCTCCAGAAGGGAGGCAATAGCAAGCTGGGAATAGTTCTGGGAGGAATTTTTGAAGTAGCCGCAGGAGGTTTGCCAGATTTGCTTGATCAGCGCGGGATTGCCTTCGCTGGGGCATATCTTGTCTAAAACAGGGGAGACATTGCCTGCTCCGGCATGGTAAACATGCAGCACCAGAAGCCTGAACCACAAATCGTTTTCATTGTATCTGATTCCGTTTTTTTCAAGCATATACCTTGTTTCGGGAAGGCATATGGTTCGTATTAATTTGGCAGCTGCCCAGGCCGATTTTTCAATATCTTTTCGTTCATCGGTATAGGCGTTCACGGTTAAGCCCATTCGTATGGCGACCGATTTCATAAGCTGAAAAGATCCGTAGGCTCCCGCAGATGATTTTTGCAGGCGTCCGGGGCTTTCGATAAGCAATATGGCCTGGGCATAAAACGGATCGGTATTCTCCTGTTCGAAGATTTTGACGGCCTGGTCGATACTTGACAGGACGGGTGTGATCTGGTAAAAATCGCTTTTGCCTGCTGTAAAAAGCAGCTGATCATCCGGTCCAAGACAACGGCAAATCTGCAAGCTGTCCAGTAGTTTGTTTTTTGCATCGGGTTTAAGCCGAAGCCATTCCCGGGTCGAAAGTTTACATAAAATTTCCCGGTTGCTGGTTACGCTCAGGTAACCTGAATCAGGGGAGGTGCGCATAATTGTTCTCCAGAAGCGGGTTTGAGGCAAGGTATCCCAGCGTTGCTGATAAATCTCAGGAGTAGCCAAAAAGGAATACGTGCAGGAATCGCAGGGCCAGGAAACCCTGATCTTGGCGTTAACCGGGCGCAATGGTCCGGCTGCCCATACGAAATTCAGGCTGACCATAAAAAACAGACCGGCGATACTTTTTTTTATTCTGAATTCACTCACGGGTTTGAATTTAGACAAAATCGACAGGACTCCTCGCATATCCCCCTGCTTTTATCAACCTGTATACGTTGATAAAGGTAAAAAAGGTTCAATTAAAGATAAAAAGTTTTCAAGCTTTTTCTTCCCAGATTTGGGCCAGGTGAACAATGGTTTCAGCGGCTTTTTGCATGTCCTGAACGGATACCCATTCCTGCCTCGAATGAAAGGCGTGTTCCCCGGCAAAAATGTTAGGACAGGGCAGACCCATAAAGGAAAGTCTCGATCCGTCCGTTCCTCCGCGGATACTGGATTGAATGGCTTTCATACCAGCCCTTTCAATGGCCCTCATGGCATAGGCTACAACCTGTGGATGCTTGTCCAGTATGAGTTTCATGTTGCGGTATTGCTCCTTAACCTTGAATTCGAAACCTGAATGGGGATAGTTTTTCAGGATTTTTTCGGCATGCTTCTTCAGGAAATCTTCCAGCTGAACCAGCCCATCGTTTGAGAAATCACGGATAATGAATTGCAGTACCACTTTTTCAATTGAGCCGCTTATTCCAAGCGGATGTATAAAGCCTTCTTTTTTGTCTGTGGTTTCCGGCGAAAGCCGGTCTTTAGGAAAAGAGCTGATCAGGTCGGCTGCTATTTTCAGGGCGTTTTGCATTTTTCCTTTTGCAAAGCCCGGATGACTGCTGACGCCGTTTATAGTCAATTCCACTGAATCGGCTGAAAAAGTCTCGTCCTCCAGGTGACCGGCAGACTCTCCGTCAATGGTATATCCAAAGTCAGCCCCTAGTTTTTTCATATCCAGTTTGTCCACTCCTCTTCCGATTTCCTCGTCGGGAGTAAACAAAATCCGGATTGTTCCGTGCTTGATTTCGGGATGGGCAATCAGCAGTTCAACTGCTGCCATGATCTCAGCAACCCCCGCTTTGTTGTCTGCTCCAAGCAGGGTGGTTCCGTCTGAAGTAATGATATCGTTCCCCAGCTGATTTTTCAGATCGGGATGTTCTTTCATACGAATAACCTGGCTTGCTTCCCCGGTCAATACCAGATCCTGGCCCTTGTAGTCTTTGTGAATCAACGGCTTTACGTTTTTACCGCTGCAGTCAGGAGAAGTATCCATATGAGAGCAAAAACAGATGACAGGAACTTTTTTGGTGCTGGTCGCCGGTAACGTGGCATAGACATATCCGAAATCATCCAGCTGAGCGTCTTTTATACCGAGCTCCAGCAATTCCTTTACCAGCAAGCTTCCCAGATCTTTTTGTTTTTCAGTCGAAGGGTAAGACTTCGATTCGGGATCAGACTGGGTATCGATTTTCGCATAGCGGATAAAGCGATCGGCAATTGCAGAACTTATTTTAATCATGGATGAAGGATTTGAATTCGCCTGCAAATTTATGGTATTGCTCCTGAATCTTTTAATACTTTTGTGAATATTAATCGCACGATGAAGATAGCAGAGGAGCTCGCGAAAAGAAGGACGTTTGCCATTATCAGCCACCCCGATGCCGGGAAAACAACGCTTACCGAAAAGCTGTTACTATTCGGAGGTGCCATTCAGACTGCAGGAGCTGTAAAGTCGAATAAAATAAAGAAGACCGCAACTTCTGATTTCATGGAAATTGAAAAGCAGAGAGGGATATCTGTCGCCACTTCGGTCATGGTTTTTAATTACAGAAACATTCAGGTTAATCTGCTGGATACCCCCGGCCACAAGGATTTTGCGGAAGATACCTACCGTACGCTTTCGGCAGTGGACAGTGTTATTCTGGTCATTGACTGTGTAAAAGGTGTAGAAGAGCAGACAGAGAAACTGATGAATGTCTGTCGCATGCGCAACACTCCGGTAATCGCCTTTATCAACAAGATGGACCGGGAAGGCCGTGACCCTTTCGATTTGCTGGATGAACTTGAAGAAAAACTGAATATTCGGGTGCGTCCTCTGAGCTGGCCGATTGGAATCGGTGCAACCTTTAAAGGGGTTTACAATTTATACGAAAGCAACCTTAATCTGTTCAATGCCAGCAAGACCTCCATCGAACGGGACATTGTGGCCATCAAAGACCTTAGTGACGCTACCCTTGAAAGGGAGGTAGGGGAGGAAGCGGCTGAAAAGCTAAGAGCGGATGTAGAACTGATCGAAGGGGTTTACGATAAATTTGATAACAAGGCGTATCTGGAAGGCCGGCTTGCTCCCGTTTTTTTCGGGAGCGCCTTGAACAATTTCGGAGTACAGGAATTGCTGGATACCTTTATCCGCATATCTCCGACACCTGCAGGAAGAAAAGCTGATGAACGTTTTGTAAATCCTGATGAGGACAAGTTCAGCGGCTTTGTGTTCAAGATACATGCCAATCTCGATCCCCGCCACCGCGACCGTATAGCTTTCTTAAGGGTATGTTCGGGACGGTTCGAGCGCAACAAGTTTTTTCATCATGTGCGCCTGAACAAGGATATTAAATTCAGCAATCCCGTCACCTTTATGGCCCAGGACAAAAATCTGATCGAAGAAGCCTATGCCGGAGACGTGGTCGGTTTATACGATACCGGAAGTTTTAAAATAGGGGATACACTTACCGAAGGAGAAAATTTTCTTTATCAGGGCGTGCCCAGTTTTTCGCCCGAACTGTTTAAGGAAGTCGAGAACAAAGATCCCATGAAATCCAAGCAACTCGAAAAAGGTCTCAGCCAGCTGACCGACGAAGGGGTTGCCCAGTTGTTTACCCAACAACCCGGAAACCGTAAGATTGTCGGTACGGTGGGAGAGCTTCAGTTTGAAGTCATTCAGTACCGTCTGAAGAATGAGTATGCCGCTTCCTGCGCTTTCAGGCCCCTGAATTATTTCAAGGCTTGTTGGGTTACTTCAGAGGACAAAGCAGCGCTCGAAGAATTCTTGCGGCAAAAATCAAATTACATGGCCTCCGATAAGGACAGCAATCCGGTATTTCTTGCTCAGTCCGAGTGGATACTCGGAATGGCTAAAGAATCCCACCCTAAGGTAGCGTTTCACACGACTTCTGAATTCAAAAGGAATCTGGCAGGTGCTAGTAGTAACGTAAAGGGATGACCTCGGCTACGTATTTTGCAAGCCGTATAACCTGGCGGGTATATCCGTATTCGTTGTCATACCAGACGTAAAGTACAATGCTTTTCTTGTCATCGCTCACCAGGGTGGCCTGGCTGTCAAACACCGATGCACAAGGGTTTCCGATCACATCTGTGGAAACCAGTTCATTGCTGTAGTAATACTGAATCTGTTCAACCAGTTCACCTTTAAGAGCCGCGTCCTTCATGATCTCATTTACAAAATCTTTCTCAACGGTCTTGTTGACCGTCAAAGATAAAATTGCAAGGGAAACATCGGGAGTGGGAACACGAACCGAATTGGCTGTAAGTTTTCCTTTAAGTGCCGGCAAAACTTTGGTAATGGCGCTGCCTGCACCGGTTTCGGTAATAACCATGTTCAAAGCTGCAGAACGCCCTCTCCTGTATTTCGGATGGTAGTTGTCGAGCAAGTTCTGGTCGTTGGTATAGGAATGTATGGTTTCAATGTGTCCGTGCTGGATGCCGATCTTTTCTTCAATTACTTTCAAAACGGGAATGATGGCATTGGTGGTGCAACTGGCAGCAGAAAAAATCTGTTCCCCTTCAATGTCCAGGGAGTTTTGATTAACGCCGTAAACTACGTTAGGAATATTTCCTTTTCCGGGAGCCGTAAGCAACACTTTGTTGATACCTTTTGATTTTAAATGTTTCGACAAGCCGTCCCGATCGCGCGCTACGCCGGTGTTGTCAATCAGCAGTGCATCCTTGATTCCGTAGGATTCATAATCCACCTCATCGGGATTTTTCGCTGCAATCATTTTAATGGTATGTCCGTTTACAATCAGGGTCTTGTTTTCCAGATCCTCGATAATGGTGCCTGGGAATGGTCCGTGAACAGAATCGGTTCTTAGCAGGTCAGCCCTTTTGGTAATGTCTTCAGAAGAATTGGTACGGGTAACTATGGCTCTGAGGCGCAATTGCATGCCTTTTCCGGCCTGTGCTATAATTTCACGGGCTGCAAGCCTTCCGATACGTCCGAAGCCATATAGCACGACATCCTTTGGTACTAATTTATTTTTTTCCTTCCCGATGAAGCCGTTTAATTTTTTGCTTACAAAATCTCCGGCCGTTTTAAACTGAGCTTTTTCAGTCAGCCATTCGCTGCACAAACGTCCGATGTCGATCCGGGAAGTAGTCAGGTCAAGCTTGATCAGTTCCTTGGCGAGCATTACCGTATCAAAAATATGTATCGGCTGCTTCACCATGTATTTGGCATACAGGTGAAGGTTCATGATTTCACTCGAACTGCGGTCTATCAGTTGATTTCTGAAAATGATCAGTTCAACAGATTTTTCAAACCAGAGTTCGCCAACGGCTTTGATCAATTCGATTGCCGCCTTTTCCTGCTCAATCCATGATCCCAGCTCGCTTTCGTAAGAGGATTTAATCATGGGCTCGATTGCTATGGTCATATTATCCTAAGTAAGCTTTGAGTAATTTACTGCGTGAGTTGTGGCGAAGCCTGCGAATGGCCTTCTCTTTAATCTGGCGAACGCGTTCTCTGGTTAAATCAAATTTGGCGCCAATTTCCTCAAGAGTCAGCCCGTGGTTCTGACCGATACCAAAAAACAACTTGATGACATCTCGTTCTCTCTCTGTCAGGGTGGATAATGAGCGTTCTATTTCCCGCTGAAGGGATTCATTCATCAGTCCGTTGTCCGCCTTAGGCGAATCAGGATTGATCAGCACATCCAGCAGGCTATTGTCTTCTCCGTTTACAAAAGGCGCATCCATGGAAACATGGCGTCCGGAGACGCGCATGGTGTCTGCCACTTTATCTTCGGGCAAATCCAGCAGGTTCGAAAGTTCTTCTGCGCTGGGTTCGCGCTCAAACTCCTGTTCGAGTTTTGAAAATGCTTTGTTGATTTTATTCAGGGAACCTACCTGGTTCAGGGGTAAACGCACAATACGGCTTTGTTCAGCCAGAGCCTGCAAAATCGATTGGCGAATCCACCATACGGCATAGGATATAAATTTAAATCCACGAGTCTCATCAAAACGCTTAGCTGCCTTTATAAGACCCAGATTTCCTTCGTTGATCAGGTCGGGAAGACTAAGTCCTTGATTCTGATATTGCTTGGCAACAGAAACCACAAAGCGAAGATTTGCCTTGGTCAGTTTTTCCAGTGCAATCTGATCCCCGTCACGGATACGCTTTGCAAGTGAAACCTCTTCCTCAGCTGTAATGAGCTCTTCTCTTCCGATTTCCTGCAAATATTTGTCCAGAGATGCACTTTCTCTGTTGGTAATAGACTTGGTAATTTTTAGTTGTCTCATAGCGATAACGATAAATTAACAACGCAAATGTATTTCAATTATTACTACTTGTCAATGGGTTAAGCCAAATATAATTATTTGAAAATCAGATGTTTTGAACAATTTAGATAAATAACAAAATGCCCCCTTTGAGGGAGGCATTTTACCCGATGAAGACATGGGAGAAGGCTTCATCAGAGTCCGAATCCGTAATAGGCTCTCATTCCGTTGCTGTAGGTGCCTTCGATCAAAACGCCCCCTTCTTTGTTTTCGAGGTCGTTTTTAAGGTCATCCAGGGTATTGACCTCTTTTTTGTCAATTTTAGTAATGATGAAGCCTTCGGTAATTCCGGCTGCTCTTAGTTTTCCTCCGTTCAGGCGAACTATTTTAAGCCCGTTTTTGATATTCAGGCGTTTCATTTCCTCCGGACTGACTTGTTCAAATGCGGCTCCGAGAATGTTAATAACTTCAGATTTTTCTTTTTTCACCAGACTGGTATTTCCCTTGTTATTTTTAAGTGTCAGTCCGGCAACTTTTTCTTCTCCGTTGCGCTCTATGGTAACCATGATTTTGTCGCCCGGTCTGAATTTGCCAAGTTGTTCCTGTAATTCGGGCACATTGTTCACTTCAACATCCGCAATTTTCCTGATCACATCCCCTTCGGTAATTCCGGCCTCTTCCCCGGCGCCTCCATCGGTTACTGCACGAACGTACACCCCCCTGAGATCTTTGATGTGCTTTTCTGCAGCAAGCTGCGCATCCAGATCGGCAATGCTGATCCCAATAAAGGCCCGCTGAACTTCTCCGTATTCCAACAGGTCAGCCGTTACTTTTTTTACAATGTTAACGGGTATAGCAAAAGAATAGCCTGCATAGGATCCGGTGTTGGATTGGATGGCGGCGTTGATGCCGATGAGCTGTCCGGCTGTATTGACAAGGGCCCCGCCGCTGTTTCCGGGATTTATGGCTGCATCGGTCTGGATATAGGAATCGATGGCCGAAATTCCGTGTTCGTGATCTCCTTCAAGCACATTCAGGTTTCGCCCTTTAGCGCTTACAATTCCCGCAGTTACGGTAGAAGTCAGGTTGAAAGGGTTTCCGACTGCGAGTACCCATTCACCCACTTTAATGTCGTCTGAGTTTCCATAACTGATGTACGGAAGGTCTTTTTCTTTAATCTTCAGCAAGGCCAGATCGGTATTGGGATCCCTGCCGATCAGGGCAGCCTGGTACGAGCGTTTGTCATTGAGAATAACCTCTATCTTTTCGGCATGTTCGACCACGTGGTTGTTTGTGACAATATATCCGTCTGCGCTGATGATTACGCCGGATCCTGCTGCCATGGGTTGAGAAGGCGAGGCTGGCTGCCGGCCACCGAAAAACAAATTAAAAAAGGGATCGTTCGAATATCCCTGCTCAACGGGATAACTTATTTTGATATGTACCACTGCGGGTACTGTCATTTCGGCAGCCGAAACAAAATTGACACCCGTTTCGGCAGGGCTTACAGGCAAACTGACCAATTTGACATCCCTGGAAGCAGTCGCTTTAGCCGAAGTGCCGGCCGTCTCTGATTTGTTTAATTGGTTTTGTTTGTTGAATACGTGATCGAGCCCAAGAGCTGTCATTCCTCCGATTCCTGCTATCAGGAACACTCCGATTATTTTTTTCATGTGTATGTTTTTTAAATTAACGCTGTGTAATCTACCGAACTATACAACTCAAATTTCGCACCTTTATTTAACAGGATAAAGGGCTTTAACATAATTTAACATGCTATCTTTGCAGGGATGTCTTCGTCAAATTTCAGGGATAAATTTCAGTATTTCAGCATGGGTCTGATGCTTGGAATTCTGGTCGGCGGTGGCTTCTTTATTTTAAAGCTGGACGATTATTTCAAGGAGCTTAATTTTTACAGGCAATCGGCTCAGAAAGCAGAAGATAAAAGCCAGCCCAAAGCGCCACAGCCTCCAACTGAAATTTCAAAAAATTTAAATACAGGCACTGTTCCCGTTGTAAGTCAAACAAAGGAAGAGGTTGCCGACTCCTCTTCAGATGAGACTACCCGTTCGGGGCTCGAATCAGATTCTTCTCTGGTGGTCAAAAAGGATGAATTGCTGGCTTTAAAACAGATCGAAATGATCAACCTTACACCGCCGCAGCCTATAAGCGCGGCGGATTCCCTTCTCGAAAAAACGAGCGGAATACGGGATGATAAAAATGCAGCAAAGTCTTCTGTAAGCGTAGAGTTCTGGCTTTCGCCAATCAATTACAAGGGCTATAAGATGGCCAAAAACAAGGTGGTTTTGTTCGGCGTTAGCACTCAGGAAGATGTGGCTTTGTATAAACTTGACGAGGCTTACTACATCCGGCTTCAGCAAGGAGTATTCAAACTCGAATTCACCAATGATTACAGGCAGATGGAGCGCATGAGTGACGAAGCTCTTCTGGCAAGGTTAAAATAGAAGAACCAATTTAAGTTTTGAATGAAACACCGTTTTTATAAATACCAGGGTACAGGAAATGATTTCATCATTATCGATGACCGAGATCTTCTTTTCGAAAGAGAGAACCCGGCACTTGTTGCTAAATTGTGCAACCGCAGGTTCGGTATCGGTGCAGACGGATTAATGCTGCTGCAGAACCGATCCGGATACGATTTTGAGATGGTATATTTCAATTCCGACGGAAACGAAAGCAGCATGTGTGGCAATGGAGGCAGATGCATTGTTTCCCTGGCACATAAATTGGGATTGGTTAAAGAGGAAGCGAAATTCAGGGCTGTTGACGGGGATCACCGTGCCGTAATTGACAACGACTGGGTTTCACTGAATATGAATGACGTAAGCAGTGTGGAAAAGAATCCTGATTTTTATTTCCTGAATACGGGTTCTCCCCATTATGTAAGGTTTGTGAGCGGACTGGATTCTTTTGATGTAGTCGGGGAGGGAAAAGCTATCCGTTATAATGAAAGGTTTACGTCTCAGGGCACCAATGTAAATTTCGTTGAGCAGCAAGGAGGGGAGTTGTTTGTAAGAACATACGAGAGGGGAGTGGAGGATGAAACCTTATCCTGCGGAACAGGGGTTACGGCATCGGCTCTGGTTCATTCTCTTCAGCAAGGGCAATCGGGAAAAGGGACAGTTGCGGTCAGAACTCCGGGCGGAAAGCTGACTGTTCAATACCGGTCGAATCCTGGCAAAGGCTTTGATTCGGTGAGGCTTGAAGGCCCGGCGATCTTCGTTTTTAAGGGAGAATGGGAGGATTAAAAGAACTTGTGTACATTTGTTAATATGCTAAATAAGCTGATACATTGCGTCCAGGATTGGTTTGAAAAGCGGGCTTTTGGAGTTTGCGAATGGTGGGGAAACAAGCTTGGAATCAAATCGACACGGATTCGCATGTATTTTATTTACCTCTCTTTCTTTACGGCAGGTTCTCCTGTGATCATCTATTTTAGTATGGCTTTTTTTCTGGAGCACAAGGACTATTTTAAAATCGGACGGCATCGATCTTCCCGTTTGTCATTCTGGGATCTTTGAGCGGCCGTCCCAAATCCGATTGTATGCAATTAAAACTGATTGGCCTGTTTTTTTTTCTGTTTTCCTTTCACTTTGTATTTGCCCAAAAAAATGTTGATTTCACAAAAGAAAATTTTCCGAACGATCCCAAGGGCTTAAAAGAGGTCCAGCGAACGATCAGCAAGGGTGATGATTTCTATAACCGTGGGAAAATATGGCACAAGCAGGCTCTGGAACTTTATCTGAAGGCGAATGAATTCAATCCCGAGAATGCGGAGCTTAATTTTAAAATCGGTACCTGTTACCTGAGTTCTTATACCAAGCTCAAATCCATTCCCTTTCTTGAAAAGGCCCAGAAGCTGAATTTCAATGTCGATCCCCAGTTACATCTCATGCTGGGAACGGGTTACCAGTTGAATCTGCAGTTTGACAAAGCGATCTTTGAGTACAATACTTTTTACAAAGCGCTCTTGCCAAAGGAGCAGAAGGAATTGAATGAGGCCATTCAAAAACGGATCACCGAATGCAGAAACGGAAAAGAATTGGTGAAGTCTCCGGTGAATGTAAAAATTGAAAATGCAGGCCCGGCTATCAATACCATTTATCCTGAATACGGGCCTGAAATATCTGCAGATGAATCCGTTCTGATATTTACTTCCAGACGTCTTTCAACCAAAGGCGGAGGCATTGACGGGTCAGTCGGTATGTATTTCGAAGACATTTACATCTCCTATAAGAAGGACGGCAAATGGACAGAGGCCCAGAACATTGGTTCTCCCATCAATACAGAGGGACACGATGCGACAACGGGCCTTTCTCTGGATGGACAAACACTTTATATGTATCTGTATGATCGCAACGACGATGGGGATTTGTTTGAAACCCACCTGGAAGGTGACAAGTGGCAAAAACCGAAAAGAATAGGCGGCGGTGTTAATTCAAAATGGCATGAGTCTTCTGTTTCTCTGTCGTACGACGGAAAGACCCTTTATTTTGTCAGCGAAAGGCCTGGCGGAATAGGAGACAGGGATATTTACTATTGTACCAAGGATGAAAAGGGCAATTGGGGAGATGCCGTTAATATGGGAGCTGATATCAATACGCCTTACGCCGAAGACGATGTTTTTATTCACCCGGATGGAAAGACTTTGTATTTCAGCTCAAAGGGATGGAACTCCATGGGGGGGTATGATATATTCAAATCCGTAAAGGATAAGGATGGTAAATGGTCGAAGCCTGTTAATCTGGGTTACCCCATCAGTACACCCGATGACGACCGTTTCTTTGTTATGTCAGGAAGCGGTAAGCACGGTTATTATTCTTCCACCAGGGCCGACAGTTACGGAGATCAGGATATCTACCTGATTGATTTCCTCCAGCCGGTGAAAGACAGTTCAAAAACGGACAGCGTAAAAGAGGCGGTTTCGCAGACTACTCTTCTTAAAGGGGTCATTACCGATGCCAAAACGGGCAAGCCTCTGGAAGCAACCATAGAAGTGGTCGACAACCAGAAAAACGAAATTGTGGCCAGTTTTAAATCCAACAGCGCTACCGGGAAATACCTGATTTCCCTGCCTTCCGGAAAAAATTACGGTATTGCTGTGAAAGCCAGGGATTATCTGTTTCATTCTGAAAATTTTGACATTCCCCTGAGCACAACCTATCAGGAAATAGAAAAGAATGTGGCTTTGGAAAAAATCGAGGTGGGAAGTAAAATTGTGCTTAACAACATATTCTTTGATACGGACAAATCAGATCTCCGACCCGAATCTACCAATGAACTCGAACGGTTGCTGCAGTTGATGAATGAAATCCATACTCTTAAAATTGAAATTTCGGGACACACCGATAATGTGGGAAGCGCAGAACACAATCAGAGTTTGTCGGAGTCCAGGGCCAAAGCGGTCGTTGACTACCTCAAGAAAAAGGGCATAAATACCTCAAGGATGGTTTTCAAAGGCTATGGATTTAACCTGCCCATTGCTACAAATACTACTCCGGAAGGCAGACAATTGAACCGCAGGACAGAGTTTAAAATCTTAAGTATGTAATGAATAAATGCAAAGCAACTTTGCTGATTTGCCTGACGAGCCTTTGCGGGTTTGCCCAGGGTGATACCGTCAAAGCAAAAAATCTGGAACCCAGTCAGGAGGCTGAGAAATTTTACAATGCCGGAATCAGTGATTTCGGATTAAAAAAATATCCGGCTGCCCTGGAGGATTTTAATCAGGCGATAACGCTCAAGCCTGAATTTGACCAGGCTTATTTTAACCGAGGCAATACCAAACTTGAACTCAAAGACACCAAAGGAGCTCTGGAGGATTTTGATAAGGCCATCACATTGAATCCCATGAACGCCGGATTTTATTTCAGCAGGGCGCAGGCAAAAGCCGGTTTGGGGGACAAAGCGGCTGCTGAAAAGGA
>JABDFU010000021.1 GCA_013286385.1 Bacteroidota bacterium | reverse complement strand
CCTCGCTGATTCCACGAATTATAAAACCTTTCACAACATGGGCCTGATTTACAACAAAATGGGAAACTACAGGCAGGCTATCCCTTATTTCAACAAGGCGATTGACAAAAATCCAAAATACGGCATGGCTTTTTTCCACAGGGGGGAGGCAAAATACAAAATGGGAGATCAGTCAGGAGGCTGCGAAGACATACATAAATCAACCGAGCTGGGTTATACCGACCAGACGAATGAGATTTCATGCGAGTAAAACTTCTTCAATTGGGTTCAAATCGAATGACCACCTTGTTAAAGTCGGCTGAGGAGTTGATTACCTTTCGGAAACTTTCGAAATCGGCGAGCGGATAATGAACCTTTCTGTAGTTTTCCTCGATCAGTACTTTCACCTTATTCCCCTCTACTGTGTAAGATGATTCAAACTCTGAAGTGCGCTCACCGTTTTCCACCTGATTGACATCCATTTTAAGATCCTCCAGATTTGCCGCCTTGTAGCCTTGTGGAATTTCAAATGTGATCGTACGGGTGTAACCGTGAGCGAAAGGCAAATCCATATCGTTTTGGCGCTTTTCCTCCTGGTATAATTCATCCTGAGGACCAATAAGCATACCAATTTTAAAAAGATAAAACTTATCCGCTTTTTCACAAAGAGAACTCAATGTCATTTCGCCTTCAATAATGAAGGGTTTTACAAAAAGGTCTTCCTCACTGTAATTTGAGGCTTTGTAGTTCCTGACAACAGCATCCTGGCTGATAACTTTGAGAAGGGATTCAGAAACCTTTTTCTTGTTTTCATCAGAGAGGTAATTAAACAAGGGCTGTAAGCCCATCACCTCAAAGCCTGTATAGCTGTCTTTTATTTTCAGATTTCCTTCGCTCATATCCTCACTGAGTTTGACATCAATATCCATAGTGGAATAGTTTTTTTTGTAATCGGGGCAACCGATATCATTTAGGGTAACTGCAACGGAATGGTAATCGCCAATCGTCACGGGCTTAAGGAACAAACCTTTCTGACAGGTCCATTCGGGCTGTACATAACCCAGTCTTAGTAAAGCTTCGGAAGGAGCCAGTACGTCATTGATTCCTGGAAAATAGAAAAGTGTGTTGTTCAGGTAATTCCAGGTATCGAAAGATCCGTCAAATTTTTCCTTAAACCGGTTGGAGGTAAAAACCATCTGATACTCAATACCGGCATTGGTAAACAATGCCGAGAACAGTTTTATCATTCCTTTGGCATTGGCGTATCGGTTTTTCAGTATTTTTTCAAGATCTGAAAAATCCTGTTCATCAGAAGTTTTCAGCACAAAATGGGTTTTAACAAAACTTTCTATACAACGAACCTTGTCCGTTTCAGAAGAGCTTGTTTTCAATTTCATCTCTTTCAGCAAGGGCTTGGCTTTCTTAAGCAATTTAGCATCTGAAATGTTGAATGCCGAATAGAAAGCATCTCCTGCGGCCGACCAGGTCAGTAAACGTTTGCTGCCTTTCGCCTTGTTGTAGGCCAGTTTATATTCGACCCGCATCCGGTTGTTGTCATACGTGGCGTATTTCTCCGATTTCAAATCCGAAATGTAGGTCGTCGAAGCCCAGATTCTGTTTTTCGTTGAAAGGACAGTATCCGTTTTGAATTCAGGAAAACCATTATAGCTTTTAGCCTCTAAAACCAGGTTCAAAGGAGAATAAATATCAAACTCCACATTTTTTTCTTTATTATCACCCTGAAAATATTCAGCTCCGAAATAGCTTGCCGATTTCTGTATGGTATAAACGTATTCAATATCGCTTCCTGTTTCTACACCTTCCAGTGCAAAAAATTTATAGGGTCCCGACTCCTCATAATTTTCGACAAATTTTACGTTTTTTGTATCGAACGGAGTTATTTTCCCGTCTTTCGAAATAACCCTCGCTTTGAGATCTGTAAGTTCGATAACATCTGTCATTGAAATATAAACCTTGTTGAATTCATCAATTGCTTTCTCAGAATTAACCTTTATTCGTTTATGGCGGGTAACGTAAGAGGTTAGCTGATTTTTTGAATCGTAAATGTATTCAACCAGCAAAAGATTTTTCTCAATAATTGCGTTATCTTTTGTTTCATTTGCCTCCAACATAGTCGCCTTGGAATCTGCATCCCATTTGTAGTTCTTGTATTCCGGGACAAGCTCCTGAGAGAGCAATTGAAAACAGAATACGCAACTCAGCACAAACAAAGGGAAATTCCTCATGGGATCAGTTCTTACTCAGGATAATGGATTCGTTATACGACTTTTTAAGTTTCTTAAGGCAATCGTTCCAGTCGGTAAAATCATTCTTCCCGATCGACAAGGCATTGACATATACGTTATATTTTAAATAAACCGAATTCACGTTTGAAGAATAACTGACATCAAATCCGAATTTTTCGCCCGAATAGACCGTATTTCCGGGTAAATGATCGAGCTTCCACCCTTTCGGAATGTCAAGTACAACTACATAACTGCGAATATTTTTATACTCGATAAAAATGTCCGACTTACGCTCACCAATCACAACCGGATCACCGAATGCATACTTGTCAAGAAACATATTCAGATAGGCCGTAGTTTTGGTCTGGTTTACATAGCCCGGCACACAATAAGCATAATCAACCGAAAGCATGCCCTCCTTGTTTTCATATCCGTTCAGAATTATTGTATCCAGTTGCATTTTATTGTTTCCCTTCGGAAAATCCGCCGCAAAAAACTTCTTCCATTTTTCATGATCAACGTATTTCAGATTTTTAACGATTTCTATTTTATCGTATCCGCTCGCGACAAGTCTGCCTTTGCCCGAAAGTCTGGAATCATCAAGCGTAATGAAAGTGCTATCTCTTACTGTATTCAGTTCCTTTTTCCGTTCCGGTATCTTTACAATTTCGAAATCATTCTCCCCTTTTCCGATCAGCGCTTCCTTGCCCTGAATCGCCATGGTAGGCAAATCAAAAGGCTGATATTTTCCTGTTGCATCCAAAAAATAATACTTCCCGTCAAGGATATAGGTTACGATCATATGGTTATCGGTATATGAGAGCGGAACTTCTTCATACGTATAGGGAATCGCCCGGGTACCTATCCAGGTTAAATAGGATTTAATGCCGGCACTTTGCAAGAGGATATGGGTCAGACTCGCCATATCCTTGCAATCACCATAACGATTAGCATACGTTTTATCAGCTTCCCTGGGAATAAAGCCCGCAAGGCCATCCTCAAAAGCGATGTAATTGATGTTGTCTTCAACCCAGTAAAATATTTTTTTTGCCTTTTCCTGCTCGGATGCAGAATTCATCACAAGGGAATCGACAAAGACTTTCAGGTCTTTGTCCGGCTTTGAGTTGGCGTCTTTTACCAATGAATAATACCAGTGATACAGATCCGCCGGACCGTTGATGAGCGTTGCCTTCACCCCGTTCAGATTGTAATCCTTTATATAAACAACCATATGCGGCGCCGAGTAGGCAATCCCGGGTGCATCCGTTTCACTTGAATATGCTGCCATTCCATGAGCTTTCCAGGTATAGGTAGTACTCTTTTTTTTCTGGGTCTTGGTCAGCGTAATGCCCAGGCTGTCACAGTTGAACATACGATAGGTAATATTTACGCCTTCCGGAACATCCACCGAAAATTCAGATTCAATGACCGGAATATACGAATTGAAATAAAACATGCCGAAAAACCGGGGCTCCGAAATTTCTTCGGTATACTGAAGAATCGTCCGTGCTCCTTTTTGCAACGCCGGAAACTGAATTTTTTTATAATAGGTGTCGTCAAAAAAAACGCCGCCCCCGAATTCGCTTCGCTCGTTTACCGAAGTGGTCTGAAAAGATTTGTATTTGCTGCCTCTGGGAACGAGGGTTCTGGCTTCAATGTCCGTTATTTTAATAAAGGAAGAATAGGGAATGCTTCGTTCACCAAACTGATCATAGCTGTTTCCCGTAATAAAAGTGTCCTCGTAATGCACCGAAGAAATCATCAGTTTCCCTTCTTTTTCCAAAATCCGGGCATGCTCTTTTTTAACAAGCAAAACGCCGTTATTTCCCGGATAGCGGCTTAAAATACCGTTCGTATCGGGCATTTGCTGAGCCCGGGAACAGACCGAAGCACCAATAAAAAAAAAGAGAAGTCCCCTACTGATAGCGTTTATCCCCATAATACCGTTCGATTCTGATTAACTTTCCATTCAAATCATAGTACGTCCAGTCTCCGAACGCTTCGCCATCGATGTAAAATTCTTCCCTTTGCTTTTTCCCGTTTTCAAAATAGAAGACTGAAGCGCCGTCTTTTTTGTCGTAAAAAAAGTTTTCCTCGCTTTTAATCTTTGCACTGCCCGGGAAATAGGTTTTCATAAGCCCTTCAAAATTATTGTCTGTAAAACGAACGGTTCGTTTCAGCTGCCCGTCCGGATAATACTCAATCCGGTCACCTGTCAGTTCTCCGAATTTATACAGCTTTTCAATTGACTTATTACCGTTAGGATAATACGCCAGCAGTTTTCCCGATTCATTAACAAGTTCAATCGGCTTCACTGCAGTTCCGGTCCGATCGTGATACGAATACGAAAGCAGCGTTCCATCCTGATAATACCGAATGCTGACAAGCGTTCCATCCTCATTGTAATCCCTCCATTCGCCAGCAGTTTCACCATCCTCATAATTTCCTTCGCGCATAAGAACTCCGTTGTCATAATACAGCCTAAACGCACCTTCCATTTTCCCTTCCTCATACGTTCCTTCTTTCTCCGTTTTTCCGTTTTCGTAAAAAGTTTTATACGGCCCTTCCAGTTCATCGTCTTCGTAAGAATACTCCGATTGTTCGTTCCCGTCATTAAAATACCACGTATGGATTCCGGCCTTTTTATCAAACTTAAAAGAGCCCTCATAGGATAGCTTGCCATTGGGGTTAAATGCTTTTTTATATCCATCTGCCTCAGCAAATTTAAAATTCATGCTCACACTCGACAAGCCATTCATGAAATGTGAATTGTATTTTCCGGAACCATTCAGAAGTTCAATCCGCTCATATTCCTTTCCCAACGTATCACAGATAACCTTTCCGGTAAACAATCCGTCATCGTAAACCGAAATATTGTCCGGTCGGCCATTCTCACTGTAATCCTTTTTATCTCCCTGCAACTGATCCAGATGATAATAATTTTCAGCAACCAACGTGCCTTTCGGATTGTAAAAGAACCAAAACCCTTCGGCTTTTCCGTTGGTATACCAGCCCTCCTTTTCCAGGGTCTTATTGCTGAAATAGCCTTTGTAATAACCATCTTCCTTTCCGTCCGTATAGTTAATGCTCGATTTAAGATTTCCATTGGGATAATACGTTGTTTTGATTCCGTTGAGCAATCCGTTTCTGTAATTTTCCTTCACTTTTAAAATCCCATGAACATCGTAAAACCTCGACTCCCACTCCCGTTTAGAATTAACATAGTTGACTTCCGCATTTTTCGTACCATCCGGAAGAAATGTCTTTATCGTGTAATTGCTTCCCAGATTTTTTTCTTCAGCCAAAATTTTTCCCTTCTTATCTGAATAGGTATAGCCTGTAATTTTACCGTGCTTGTAGCTCGTTACAGAATAAATGATCCCATCCTTATCATAACTTTTTACGTCTCCGTTCAGCTCATCCTTTTCAAAGGGGCTTTCTTCTTCAACTTTTCCGTTCTTGTAATACGTTGTCCAGACTCCCGTAGCCATAGCCTTTTCAGCATAGCTGCCGGTTTTTTTCAGTTTCCCGTTGTGGTAATAAAATTTCCAGTCCCCAATTTCCTTTCCGTCAGCCATTTTACCTTCCGATGAAAGAACTCCGTTACGGTAGTAGGTCTTGGATTCACCATCCTGTTTACCATTTACAAAATTCACCAGGGTTTTTGGCCGGCCGTTTGAATAAAATTCCTTGAACAACCCATCGTACTGATCCGCCGCCTCAGAAATTTCATATAACTTACTACCGTCCGAATAGTACCCGTTTAAAATGCTGTCCTTCTTACCATCTGTGTAATGCGCGACAAATTTTAAGTATCCGGTTTTCTCATAGTATTTCCCGGTTCCTGCATTTTTCCCTTGCACAAAATTCTGATCAGATTCCAAGAGACCACTGCGGTAATACGTTTTCACATTCCCATTCAATTCATTGTCCATATAAGGATACAATTCTTTCAATTGCCCATTGTCATAAAAATATTCCCATTTACCTTGTCGGTTGCCCAGTTCATCGAAATTACCCCGGGAACTCAGTTTGCCTCCTTTGTAATAAAATTCCCAATACCCAATATTCTTGTCGCCTTTCAGATTTCCAATGGACTTCAGGGATGCATTGCTGTAATACCAGTGGGAAACAATTCGTTTTTCTCCGTTCAGGGAATCCATGCGATTGGTCCGTTTGTCCGTAATAAAATTGGTGGCCCATTGGGTGAACTCCTCAATTTCCTTTTTATGTTTCGCTTTCCATTTATTGATTTGTTCGTTGCTGACAGAACTTAAAATGTAATAAATAAAGGGCTCGAAATAGCCTTTCTTATACATTTCTGTGTAAAACGGAACGTAATTTTGCATGACATATCCCTGGTCGTTGGGATTGAACTTGAGTTTCTCAAGAAAAACCTGGGTCTGTTTCACAAAATCATAATTCAATTTTACCTGGCTTTTGTATTTTTTATTAAGGGCCACTTTTGAGCGAAGTATAACCTCCAGCTCCGAAAAATTATCTTCTCCGGAAGCTCCTGTCAGGTCAATGTTTTCAGCTACATCATCTCCCCTGAGCGATTTCTCGAGAAGGGTAATCACCTCATAGGACCGGGATGTCCCGGGCTCCATCAGCAGAAACATTTCCAACGATTGCAAAGCTTCGACCAATTTGTTTTGTTCCAGGTAAAGACTTCCGATCCTAAGGTAGCTGGATGCATGATAAGGGTTGAGTACCAGCGCCTTTTTAAACGAACGCATAGCTTCTGTCTTTTTATTCATCCGCAGTTCGACAATTCCCTTATTGAAATACAGCGAATAACTGTTTTTGAACAAGGCCAGTCCTTCGTTGAAAACCCCGAGAGCCTCCTCCCTTTTTTCAGCATCATCCAGAGAAGATCCATAGGTTACGTAAACGGCAGGATCAACAACGGTACTTTCTTTGATTACTTTTTTACATAACGCTACAGCAATGCTATCCTTCTTCCAGGCCATATAACTGAGAGCCATTTCACTCAGGGCTGTATAATAATTGGTATCATTGCTTGGGACTTTTTTAAAGAGTTCAACAGCATCGCTGTCCTTCCCTTCGTCATTTAGTTTTACAGCCTTATCGATGAGGTCGGCAGAATTAATAAGTTCATTGTGCTCCTGCGCAAAAGCCACGAAACTCAATAAAATAAATAAACACGTACCGGCTCTTTCAGATTTTCTTTTATTCATAGGGCAAAATCAAGAGGTTAATTTACTTAAAAAAACATTTACCCGACATCCTTCAACCCGTCTTTCGCTATGATGGTCCAGTCTTTTTCCGCCATGCCCATCTCCATCCAGCGATCCATCTCCTTTGCAACGGCAGGAACAAATGCCAGGGGAAATTTCCCGGCAGAAGCTTCGTTCATCATCAGCCCTGCATCTTTTCGTGCCATTTTTAATTCCCAGGACGGATGATCAAAATCGGCCTGGATGATCCGCCTGACCCTCGCCGGCATCAGTGCCCCCGGATTAAACCAATCGAACAGGGCAGCAACTTCAGAAGAAGGGATATCCAGCGCTTTCGCAAGTCTCAATATATCCGCTATGCCGGCAGTCATGCAAAGCAGGAATAAATTTCCCAGCAGTTTCATACCGGCAGCACGCCCGTCGATTGGGCCAAGATAAATCAATTTCCCGGTCATGCCGGACAATTCAGGTTCAAGTATTTTGAATAGCTCCTCTTTGGCAGATACCATCATTATTCCTGAACTGTCCAGCGCATTCTGGGGACCCATAAAAACAGGAGCGTGGACATAGCAGAATCCTCTTTTTTCCCATTTTTCGGTCCTTCCCTCAACTGCAGAAGAGCAGGTGGTGGTATGGTCTATCAGATAGGCTCCTGGTGAAAAGCCACTACTCGCCTGCTCCAGAACCGAATCAACAGCAGTGTCATCCGACAGGGCAAGGTGAATCCGGCTGGCATTTTTAACAGCCTCCTCCGCTTTCAAAAAGGATTTTGCACCGTAAAATTCAAGCGACTTTGCTTTTTCCGCAGTCCGGTTCCAAACGTTAACTGCTTTTCCTTTTTTCAACAGGGCACGGATAAAACCGCTGCCCAAAAGTCCTGTTCCCAAAAATGCGTCCATACGTTTCGTTTTAATTATCTTTTCTGAATTTACTTATTTTCATGTAGCTTTGACCAACAATTAAAAAAAAGAACATGGCAAAGAAAATAATGAAAATTCTCGGAGTTCTGGTTGTTTTACTCATTGCTGCAATTGCAAGCCTGTATATGATCTATTTACGACCGGTCATGAACAAGATGAGTGAAACCAGCACAATAAAGTACGATAAAGATCTGACCCTTGTGATAGGCGGAGGCGGCAACAGCGGTATCCTGTCCTCAGACAGCCTGGTTATTGTCATCGATACCAAAATGAAAGATGCCGCCGAGGCGCTGTACAAAACTGCAAAAGAAATTGCCGGCACTAAGCCGATTTTGGTTATCAATACGCATTACCACAGCGATCATACCGGAGGAAACAAGTATTACAAGGGAAGTACCATTATCGCCGGCGGAAACTACAGCCCCGAATTCTGGAAAAAGGAGGCCGGAGAAGAGGGCATGCCGACCCTCTGGTTAAAGGATAAGATGGATATTAAAATGGGGGATGACACCGTAACTGTTCTGAATCTGGGGAAAAACGCACATACCCAGAGTGATATTGTAGTGTATCTGCACAAAAGAAAAATGCTGTTCGGAGGTGATGTGATATTGAACAAACAAGCCCCTGTCCTGATAGGTAGCGCAGACCCTGACGGGTACATGATGGCATTTGATATGCTGCCACTGCGTTTTGATATTCAGAAAGTTGTTCCCGGTCACGGCACTATCGGGGGGCCCGAAGTCATCACTGATTTTAAGACGTATTTCCTGGATATGAAATCAGCTGCCGCGGATCCTTCCAAAAAGGATGAAATGCTGGCAAAATACAGAGGGTACACACAAATCCCCCTTTTCATGTCCAACAACGCTGCCATACGTGCATTTAAAAAGAAGGCTGCGGCAAAATAACCCGGCCTGAAAAATTCCCCTGAGCAGTATCAGCCATTCGGCTGATGCAAATCATTGTCTGGCAGGCTTATACTATCGAAGTTGCAGTTCTGATTTAATCATTTGATTAAATCAGAAACTTAATTTACCTTTGTCCCTGCGTGAACAAGTCAACTAACCAGTTATCCGTGCGGAGCGCCGAGGAAAAGATCATCGAAGCTGCACGTATTCTTTTTACCCAAAAAGGTTTCAGCGCAATCAAAACCAGGGACATTGCAAAAAAAGCGGGTATCAATATTGCGCTGCTGAATTATTATTTCAGAAGCAAAGAGAAGCTTTTCGAAATTGTCTCCAGAAAAAACTTCGGAGAATTCATACAGATCATTTCCAAAATTGTAAACGAGGAGAAAACCGACATCTGGCAAAAAATAGAGTTGCTTGTCAAAAATTACATCGAGATGCTCAGCCTGAATCCCGATATGCCGCTGTTCGTACTGACCCAAACCAAACTCGATCCCCACCGCATGAAAATGCGTCAAAAAATTATCGAATCCTATTTTATGAAGCAGGTTCAGCTGGCGATCAAATCCGGCGAAATCAACCCGATCAACCCCAATCAGCTTATTATGAACATCATGTCTCTTACGATATTCCCGTTTGCCGGTCGTCATATTATACAAAATAATAATGGTATAAGTCCCAGGGAGTTCGACAAATGCATGCAGGAACGAAAAAAAATGATTCCAATTTGGATCAAAGCAATATTAAAAGCAAAAACATGAGTAGGAAGAAACGTTTTTTCTGGGGCTTGATTTACAGTATCGCGGCCCTTTCCGGGGGGTCCGCTGCACTTGCCTCAGGCCCGCTATCCATTGATACCTGTTACACCAGAGCCCGAATGAATTTCCCCCTGATCCGGCAGAGGACTCTCACGGAAAAAAGCAGAGACTACAACATTTCCAACGCGTTGAGGGGATACCTTCCCCAGCTTAGTGTGAATGGTCAGCTAACCAATCAGAGTGCCGTAACCTCAATACCGTTCAGCATTCCTTTGCCGCATGGAGAAAATTTATCATTCCCCGTTATACCTCTTACCCAATACAATGTTCATGCCGAAGTTGATCAGGTTATTTACGATGGAGGAAGCATTCTTGGGCAGAAAGAACTGGCCATTGCCGGTGCCAATGTTCAGGAGCAGAATACCGAAGTACAACTGTACGCAATAAAGGACCGTATCAATCAGCTGTTTTTCGGCATCCTCCTGATTACAGAACAGCTGAAGCTGGACGCGGTAAATGAAAAAGACATTCAGAACAGCATCGATAAAATGAAGGAATCCGTAAGTCAGGGAACCGCATTGGTTAGCAGTCTGCGTGAGCTGGAGGCAAAACTACTTCAACAGCAGCAAACCAGGATCGACCTCGAATCCAACCGAAAGGCTTACCTGGATATGCTGGGTCTTTTTATCAACAGCAGTCTGGATGAGTCAACTGTGCTGCAAACTCCCGGTACGCCGGTTTTAAATGACAGTATTCGCAGACCCGAGCTTGATCTGTACAATTACCAGAAAAAAAATGACGATGTACAATTGAAAATTATCAATGCGAACAACTTGCCAAAATTAAGCTTCTTCCTGCAAGGCGGCTATGCACTTCCCGGATTAAATATGTTTGACGTAAATGCAGCCACCTATTACATGGGAGGGCTTCGCCTGAACTGGACACTGGGCGGTTTGTACACGATGAAAAATCAGAAGCAGCTGCTCGCAGTGGATAAACAAAGCATAGATATTCAGAAAGAAACCTTTCTGTTCAATACCCATCAGACATTGAAACAACAAAATGCTGACATTTCAAAATTGCAGCTGATGGTTCTCAAGGACACTGAAATAATCGTTAAACTGACCGAAGTAAAAAATTCGGCCAAAGCTCAGATGGAAAATGGAATCATTACCACCCACGAATACATCGCCGAATTGGATTTGGAGGATCAGGCCAAACAAAACCTTTTAATCCATCAGGTACAATTGATGATGGATCAATACAATCAGAAAAACACAACAGGGAACTACTAAAATCAAAAAAATGAACAATTCCGTTTTACTCACATGTATTTCTTCGGCAGCACTGCTGGTGTCCTGCTCGACTTCGGAAATGGATTTTGATGCGGCGGGCGCATTTGAATCAGTTGAAACCATTGTATCCACAGAAGCTTCCGGGACAATAAAAGAATTCAATGTAGAAGAAGGTCAGACACTTCAAAAAGGTCAGTTTGTAGGCTATGTGGACAGTGTCCAGTTGTACCTGCGCGACAAGCAGCTCGAAGCCCAGATTGCTTCCACCACAAGCCAGATACCGGACGTTTCGGTTCAGATCGCCTCATTGAAATCCCAGTTGGACCAGGCCAAAAAGGATCAGGTGAGAATGCAAAACCTCTTTGCCAGGGAAGCGGCCACTCAGCAGCAACTGGACAATGCGAATACCCAGGTTGACATGGTACAAAAACAGATCGATGCCCTCAGATCAACATTGGATATCAATACGACTACCCTTGAAAAAAGCGTGACTCCGTTTAAACGTCAGATCGACCAGACCAAGGATCAGATTTCAAAATGCCAGATCGTAAATCCCATCCACGGAACAGTCCTGACAAAATACGCTCAGGATCACGAAGTGGTAATGCCCGGCAAAGCTCTTTATAAAATAGCCGAAACAGATACCTTAATTTTAAGAGCATACGTCACCTCCGCACAGCTCAACCTGGCCAAACTCGGACAAAAAGTTAAAGTCATGGTTGATAAAGGCGCAAAACAGTACGGATACTATACCGGAACAATTTATTGGGTATCTGAAAAATCTGAATTCACGCCCAAAACCATTCCTACCAAGGACGAAAGGGCCGACCTCGTTTATGCTATAAAAATACGTGTGGTAAACGACGGTTTTCTGAAAATCGGAATGTATGGAGAAATGAAATTTCAATAATCAACCCGGGCAGCAACAAATCCGGATAGAAAGCGATAAAGTGGACGCCATAACCCTTACTAACATCAGCAAAACCTATAACAAAGGTTCAGTCCTGGCCGTCGATGACATTTCTTTTAACGTAGCCAAAGGAGAAGTATTCGGCCTTATAGGGCCGGATGGGGCAGGCAAAAGCACCATTTTCCGTTTGCTTACCACCTTGCTCATAGCAGACAAAGGAAGTGCAACGGTCGCAGGTCACGACGTTGTTAAGGATTTTCAAACCATCCGTAAACTAGTGGGCTATATGCCGGGACGGTTTTCGCTTTATGGGGATCTGTCGGTGGAAGAAAATTTGAATTTTTTTGCAACCGTATTCAATACCCGCCTTGAAGAAAATTACGACCTGATCAAAGACATCTACGTACAGCTGGAGCCGTTTAAAACACGCAGGGCCGGAAAATTATCCGGAGGGATGAAACAAAAACTGGCCCTTTGTTGCGCTCTTATCCACAAACCGGAGGTCCTGTTTCTGGATGAACCCACAACAGGAGTGGATGTAGTATCCCGAAAGGAATTCTGGGAAATGCTGTCCCGTTTAAAAAAAGTAGGGATTACCATATTGGTTTCAACTTCCTACATGGACGAAGCGACCCGTTGCGACCGTATCGGACTGATATTGAGCGGTAAGCTGCTATCCATCAACACGCCCGAAGCAACCGTCAAAGCCTATCCCGAAAAACTTTACGGCGTCAAGGCGGACAAAATGTATGCCCTTCTCAACGACCTGCGTGCCTATCAGGGCACGCTGAGTTGCTATACCTTCGGCGAACACCTTCATTTGTCTTTCAAGTCTTCCGAGCAGGAGGTGATGAGCTACATGCAAAGTAAAAAACACCTGAACATCGAAATGAAACCTATTACCCCCACCGTGGAGGATTGTTTTATACGTTTATTAAATAACCAGAATGACCGAAACAGTAATTAGCACAAAAAAACTGACCAAACGTTTCGGTGACTTCGTGGCCGTAGATGAAATAACGTTTGATGTCCAGAAAGGAGAGATTTTCGGATTTCTCGGCGCAAACGGTGCAGGTAAAACAACAGCCATGCGCATGCTTTGCGGACTATCCATCCCCAGCTCAGGAGAAGCAACGGTAGCAGGTTTTGACGTATTCCGGGAACCCGAAGAAATCAAAAAAAACATCGGATACATGAGTCAGCGGTTTTCACTTTACGACGACTTGTCGGTAATGGAAAACATAGAATTTTATGCCGGCATTTACGGATTGTCCGACAAGGAAATTGCCGAAAAAAGCAAAGAACTGATTGACAAACTGGGACTTCAGAAAGAAGCAAAAAAGCTGGTAGCTTCGTTACCTCTGGGGTGGAAACAAAAACTTTCTTTTTCTGTTGCCATAGTTCACCAGCCCAAAATCGTTTTCCTGGATGAACCAACCGGCGGCGTAGATCCGAGCATGCGCAGGCAATTCTGGGATCTTATTTACGATGCGGCCGAAAAAGGAATCACCATTTTTGTCACCACGCACTACCTGGATGAGGCCGAATACTGCAACCGGGTGTCCATTATGGTGGATGGAAGAATTGACGCTCTTGATTCTCCTTCAAACCTGAGAAAAAAATTCGGAGTCGACACCATGGATGAAGTATTTTATAAACTGGCACGAAAGGCAAAACGTTCGGCAGATTAGTACGACGTGCTTTTGCAATGAAAAAATGAAACAGTTAGCATCTTTCGTAAAAAAAGAATTCTACCATGTGTTCCGGGACTGGAAAACCCTGCTCATGCTGTTTGGGCTTCCGGTGATTCAGATTATGCTGTTCGGCTTTGCCCTTACCAACGAAATTAAAAATGCAGATATTGTTGTCGTTGACAATGCGCACGACCTGGCCTCCCAGCAGATCACCGACAAAATTGCCGGTAGCAATTTTTTCAGTGTACGCAAAACGCTTCGGAGTCCTTCCCAGATTGACGCCGCATTTAAAGAGGGGAAAATAAAACTGGCCGTTGTATTTCCGGTGAATTTCAACGAAGATTTGCTTCATCTGAATAAGGCTTCGATCCAGATCCTGGCCGACGCCTCCGACCCGAATACAGCTACAACCCTTGTCAATTACATCAGCTCTATCGTAAGCGACTACCAAAGCCAGCTCGCCCCAACCGCCAATGTGCCGTATGCTATTTTACCTGAAGTCCGGATGTTGTACAATCCCGACCTGAAGGGTGCCCCCAATTTTGTTCCGGGCGTTATGGCCATGGTGCTTTTATTGGTTTGTGTAATGATGACATCGGTATCTATCGTTCGGGAAAAAGAATTGGGAACAATGGAAGTTTTACTGGTCTCTCCCGTCAAACCACTGATGGTAATAGTCTCCAAAGCTATTCCATACCTGGTTCTTTCTCTCATTAACCTGAGCGCTATATTAATTTTAAGTGTTTATCTGCTCGACCTGCCTATTAAAGGAAGTCTGCTTCTGCTATTTGCCGAAAGCGCCTTACTCATTGTTACTGCTCTTTCGCTCGGACTTTTGATTTCAACAATAACCTCTTCCCAGCAGAGCGCCATGTTTGCTTCCATGATGGGGATGATGCTACCGACCATGCTGCTCAGCGGATACATGTTTCCAATCGAAAACATGCCGGTCGTTTTGCAGGTCATTTCAAATATCGTTCCTGCAAAATGGTATTATATAATTGTCAAGTCGGTAATGCTCAAAGGCCTCGGGTTTTCTTCCATCTGGAAGGAAACTCTTATTCTGACAGGCATGACCGTATTTTTTGCAATTCTCAGTTTGCGTAATTTTAAAATCCGACTCGAATAATGAGACCCCTGTTATTTTTACTTAGAAAAGAGTTCCGGCAGGTTTTCAGGGACCGGGGATTTATTGGCCGGCTTTTTATTGCTCCTGCCATTCAGCTCATACTCCTTCCCCTGGCCGCAAATTATACCATTAAAAATATCAACATCGGGATTGTCGATCACGACCATTCACAGGTATCCCGAAAATTAAGCGAAAAAATTCTTTCCTCCGGATATTTCAAACTGGCCGGATACACCGACTTCAATTCAAAAGCCGGAAAACTGATTGATGCAGACAAAGCTGACATACTTCTCGAAATTCCTGAAAAATTCGAAAAAGACCTGATCCGCGAAGGAAGCAAAAAACTGGGCATAGAGGTCAATGCCATAAATGGTGTAAAAGCAAGTGTGGGCTTTGCCTATCTGAGTAACATACTAAGTGATTACAACAATGACATTCGCGCAGAATGGGTACAGCCCGGTTCGGCCGGCGAGGTACCAACCATAGACATTATTACCTCCTATTGGTACAATCCGACGCTGACCTATTTTATTTTTATGGTTCCCGGAATCATGGTTTCACTGGTAACCATGATTGCCGGGCTTTCGGCGGCCTTCAATATCGTTAAAGAAAAAGAATTAGGCACTATTGAACAGATCAATGTAACCCCGATCAAAAAGTACCAGTTCATATTGGGGAAACTGATCCCCTTTCTTTTTATCGGTCTCGTAGTCTTCAGCGTCAGCCTTCTTATCGCCAGGGTGATCTACACTATTATTCCGCTCGGAAATATTGCATTGCTGTACCTTTTCCTGGAAGTTTTTCTGTTCGCTTTGCTCGGTTTCGGATTGCTGATTTCAACTTTTACAGAAACCCAGCAGCAGGCCAATTCGCTGATCTTCCTTTTCATGATGGTCTTCAACATGATGAGCGGACTCTATACCCCCATTGACAGTATGCCTTCCTGGGCGCAACTCGTTGCCCATCTTTTTCCGATCAGCTATTTTATTGAAGTAATGCGGATGATCGTTATCAAAGGAAGCGGATTCCACGACATCCTTCACCACATCTATGCTGTTCTTATGATCGGTGCAGTGCTGAACACCTGGGCCATTATAAATTACCGCAAGACATCGTAACAACCGGATATGCCTGCTAAGGGCGTTGATTTTACGAATATAAGATCAACTCAACTCCCGCACGCTTCGCAGGCATCGGGATTATCCAGCGAACAGGTCATTTCTGCTTTACGCTGTTCAATCAGAATATCCTCGTTTCCGAGAATCTGTTTTTCAGCTGCAGCCACCCGCTCTGCTTCCTCTTTGAGAACACTGGCATCCACGGTGAACTTGATCGCGTCGACAGCACTCTTGGTACGCAGGTAGTACATGCCCGTCTTGAGTCCCTTTTCCCAGGCATAAAAGTGCATAGAGGTCAGCTTCGCAAAATTCGGTTCCTGTATAAACAGGTTCAGGCTCTGACTTTGACAGATGTATGCTCCGCGGTCGGCGGCCATGTCAATGATGGTTTTCATCTTGATCTCCCAGACTGTTTTATAAAGATCCTTTATATTCTGAGGGACTTCGTCAATGTTTTGCACCGATCCGTTGGCCGCTATAATTTTACTCTTAAGACGGTCGTTCCAGATGCCGAGTTTCACAAGATCCTTTAGTAAATGCTTGTTCACGATAACAAATTCCCCGGACAACACCCTGCGGGTATAGATATTAGAGGTATACGGTTCGAAGCATTCATTATTACCGAGGATCTGCGATGTACTCGCCGTGGGCATTGGCGCAACGAGCAGAGAATTACGGGCACCGAATTTTTTCACTTCCTCACGCAGTACGTCCCATTCCCAGCGGGAAGATGGTGTAACGCCCCACATATCGAACTGAAATATTCCTTTGGATGCAGGAGAGCCGGCAAAGGTTTCGTAAGGACCGTCAATCTTTGCAAGATCCTTGGACGCCGTCATAGCGGCGTAATACAGGGTTTCGAAAATTTCCTTGTTAAGCTGTACGGCTTCGGGTGAATCAAAGGCCATGCGCAGTAAAATGAAGGCATCAGCCAAACCTTGTACACCCAAACCTATAGGCCGGTGACGCATATTGCTGCGTCTTGCTTCGGGCACCGGGTAGTAATTGCGGTCAATAATTTTGTTCAGATTTTTGGTGGCGACATATACCACTTCAAATAATTTCTGGTGATCGAATTTGCCGTTTTCGACAAAGCGGGGCAGTGCGATGGAAGCCAGGTTGCATACAGCAATTTCGTCTGATGAGGTGTACTCCAGAATTTCAGTGCACAGATTCGAACTTTTTATGGTTCCAAGGTTTTGCTGATTTGATTTGGCGTTGGCCGCATCTTTGTAAAGCATATAGGGGTTTCCGGTTTCGACCTGAGATTCCAAAACTTTGAACCAGAGTTCCTGAGCCTTGATCGTCTTGCGGGCCCGTCCCTCCTGTTCGTAACGTGTATACAATTTTTCAAATTCCTCGCTGTGGCAGTCGGCTAGTCCAGGCGCTTCGTTGGGACAAAACAAAGACCAGTCTTCATTCGCCTTGACGCGTTTCATGAAAAGGTCAGATATCCAGAGTGCAGTAAATAAGTCACGGGCACGCATTTCTTCCTTACCGTTATTCTTCCTAAGGTCGAGGAAGTCGAAAATATCTGCATGCCAGGGTTCGAGGTACACCGCGAAGCTGCCCTTTCGTTTTCCTCCGCCCTGATCTACATAACGTGCGGTGTCATTGAACACCCGCAGCATAGGGACAATCCCGTTCGAGGTTCCGTTGGTACCTCTGATATAGGAACCTGTGGCGCGTATATTGTGTATGCTAAGACCAATTCCTCCGGCGCTCTGTGAAATTTTGGCACAGTTCTTAAGTGTATCGTAAATTCCGTCTATGCTGTCATCCTTCATGGTAAGCAGGAAACAGGAAGACATCTGAGGCTTGGGTGTTCCGGCATTGAAAAGCGTTGGCGTGGCATGCGTAAACCAGCGCTCCGACATCAGGTTATAGGTTTCGATGGCGGCATCGATATCCTCTTTGTGTATGCCTATAGCCACGCGCATGAGCATATGCTGGGGACGTTCGGCAATTTGCCCGTCAATCTTTAGCAGGTAGCTGCGCTCGATGGTTTTGAATCCGAAGAAATCGTATCCGAAGTCCCGGTCGTAAATAATAGTAGAGTCCAGCATTTCGGCATTCTTCTGAATGATTTCGTGCACATCCTCAGCGATAAGAGGCGCTTTCTTGCCGGTTTTTTTATCCACGTAGTTGTACAACTTCTCCATAGTTTTGGAGAATGACTTTTCGGTGTTTTTATGCAGGTTCGAAACCACAATACGCGAGGCAAGCAATGCATAATCGGGATGCTTGGTCGTCAATGAAGCCGCTATTTCTGCGGCCAGATTATCAAGTTCGCTGGTCGTTACCCCGTCGTAGAGCCCTTCGATGACTTTCATGGCAACCTGAACCGGATCTACATGTGCCTGCTCAAGACCATAAGATAATTTTTGAACCCTCGCTGTAATCTTGTCGAATTTTACCGACTCGCGTTTACCGTCTCTTTTTACTACGAACATACATTTTTTATTAGGGGGTTTGTTCTACTAATTTAATCCGGAGAAGAGCATTTTTTACCCGCCTCCGGAATAGTAATTAACAATAATTTGCTTAAAAGTCTTCGTCGAGTTTGAACAGGTTTGCTTCCTTCCCCTGGCCAACACTGGCTTTCTTGTACTCTCCGACTCTCTTTTCGAAGAAATTGGTTTTTCCCTGAAGGGAAATAAGTTCCATGAAGTCGAAGGGATTGCTGGCATTGTATACTTTGCCGTATCCGAGCGCTCCCAAAAGGCGGTCGGCAACAAATTCAATATACTGACACATCATATCTGCGTTCATACCAATCAAACGCACAGGTATCGCATCACAAACAAATTCCTTTTCGATGGTCACTGCATTGGTAATGATATCCTTGACCTGCTGTTCGCTCAACTTGTTCTGCAACTGACTGTATAACAGACAGGCAAAATCACAATGCATACCTTCGTCTCTGGAAATGAGCTCATTAGAAAAGCTTAGTCCTGGCATGAGTCCGCGTTTTTTGAGCCAGAAAATAGAGCAAAAACTTCCGGAGAAAAATATGCCTTCTACTGCCGCAAAGGCGACCAGACGTTCTGCAAAACTGCCATTCGAAATCCAGCGCAAAGCCCATTCGGCCTTTTTGGTTACGCAGGGAACCGTTTCCATGGCATTGAACAACTTGTGACGTTCCGCCGGCTCCTTTATATAGGTATCAATAAGTAAGGAATAGGTCTCCGAATGTATATTTTCCATCATGATCTGAAATCCGTAAAAACAGCGGGCTTCAGGGTACTGAACTTCGTTCATGAAGTTAACGGCCAGATTTTCATTTACAATTCCATCGCTCGCCGCAAAAAAGGCGAGCACATGTTTAATAAAATGTTGTTCGTCGGCATTCAGTTTGTTTTCCCAGTCTGTCGTATCAGAAGAAAGGTCAATCTCCTCTGCTGTCCAGAAACTCTGTTCGCATTTTTTGTACATTTCCCAGATGTCCTTGTGCTTGATCGGGAAAAGAACGAATCGTTCTTTGTTTTCTTTTAAAATCGGCTCCGTCATATTCTAATTTATAGTATTATAAAATGTTTGCTCCCCCTCCCCCATTTAAAGCGACTCTCTCCCTGTGAATCTCTCTTTCACGATGAACTACCTCAGATGGTCGATGATTGCAATAAACAGTCTACAAATGTTTCTAAAAATTTGATTGAAGGCAAGGAATTTAAATTAACATTTGCCTAAAGTTTTAAACACGAAAATGTTGAATTCGGTTTGGCCGCCGTGTAAGGCAGGCCAGCAAAGGAGTACGGGATTTGTTAAAAAGATTTTTTAAAAAGTATGAAAAAAACGATTCAAACACTTGCAAGTAAAATTTATCTGACAATATGGACTTACCACCAGTACGGGTAGGGTTGGGGATGCCCGTATTTTTTAAAGTCCGCATATAATTTTCGGTATCGTCTATCCGAAGACTTCAGCGGCCTGTGCGGGAGTCTGATCAAATAGTTTTCGGCCTTCCAGCAATTTTTTTTGCTTGTCCTCCAGTCAGCGCCGCTGTCGTCAAGATGGGCCAGCTGATAGGCCGTGATACGGCCCGTATGATCGATATACGGATGATAATAGCTCCAGGCCAGATCTCTCAGGGATCTGAAAACCGGTTCCCGGCCATGAAGCCCCTCATCCCTCGAACGTGCAACAGATCCCCAGCGTCCGTTCCGGCGGAAAACAAAGATTACATGTTCGAGTTTGTCGATGCTTTCAAAACTAAGCACGAGCGGTGGAAATCCGCATTGTTCAAGCATTGCCGCCGCGACAAAAGCCGCTTCAAAACAATGTGCTGTTCCTTTCCTGATCGCTTCCGCGGCAGAACGCAGGGTCTCTCCCTGTTTCTCCTGATTGTAAGGAAGTTGCCGCAGATACCGCTGAACCTGTTCAGGTGTTTTTTTTCTCATCAAGGTATTGCAAATTCCTGTACCAGCCCGGTCCGTATTTTCGAATCAGGGGTTCTTTTAAAAACTGATAGACTTTTACATTCAGTTGCGCACCACATTTACAGGCTGGCTTGCACAGATCCCATTTGTGGTAGGTCAGTTTTTCAATCCCGTTTTTCTTTTCTATGCGTATGGGGTACAAATGACAGGAGATCGGCTTTTTGAATTTTATCTTGCCTTCGTTGAAGGCTTTTTCAATGGCGCATTTTGCGATTGCATTTTCTTTGTAAACAAAGGCGCACTCCCCGCCGTTGATCAGAGGGGTCGTTAATTCCCGGTCGTCATCAATTACATAAACGCCTTGCTTTTCGACCGATCGGATGCCTTCGGGACTCATAAACGGTTTGACCAAAGGCAGAATGTCGTTCAATTCATCCACCTCTTCCTTTTCGAGAGGGGCGCCTGAAATACCCTCCACACAGCACGCGCCTTTACAGGCATTGAGGTCGCAAACAAACTTCTTTTCCAATACCTCTTCAGAAATCAAAACTTCGTTCAGGGCAATCATCTTGGGCATACTACCTGCAAAGATGCAAAATACTTACCTATGTATCCTTACGTTTTTTTTTGTAGATTAGCGAGGTAAATACCAGTCGTACTATGCAAAAAAACTTTTTTATGCGCCCTTTTTACTACACTTCTTTAGCCCTTGCTGCCCTGCTGATCTATTCCTGTTCGGGAAACCAGGAAAAGGATTCGACTTCAAAAGACACCTCAACCAGCGAATCCACCTCAAAAGCTCAGGTAACCCAAACCGTATCCTATAATTTCCCCTCGGCACTTCAGATTACCTCTTTGTTCAAAAAAGCCGGACTTCAATACATGGAAGGAATTGCAAACACTCCGAAAGAATCTTCGAAATTCAGCTCCAGCTTCAGCAAGAGCCTCAACCTTGGAATTTACGGCGCCGATCTGGCCTACTGTGTTTTAAGCAAGCAAAGCCAGGAAGCCAATAATTATGTTAAGGTCACTACCGAACTCGCTTCTGATTTGGGAATGAACCGCGTTTTTAACGAGGGCCAATTTGTCCAGCGGTTTGAAAAAAACATAAGCAACGAAGATTCCCTGCACGATATCATCACCGAACTGCAAATGGAAACAGATACTTACCTGCAGGATAACGACCAGATGCACGTCAGTGCAATTGCCTTTTCAGGTGCCTGGATTGAAGTGATGTACCTGGGTTCTAAAAGTTTTGAGCAATCGAAAGGCAGAGGACTGAGCGACAAGATTGCCGAACAGATGATTTACCTTTCTAAAATCATAGCGGTGCTGAAGTCTCATGAGAAAAAAGAGTCCGGAATAACTGACTTAACAAAGGAGCTGAACAGCCTGCTGGACTCTTACAACGGACTTGAATCGGTAAAAAAGAGCAAAGCCGAAATTAAGGAAGAAGATTCAGGAGTAATTATAAGCCTTACAGATGAAGAAACAGACCTGTTGAATAAAAAGATAGGTGAATTGCGGGCCAAATTTATAAACAGTTAAAACCGGAGACTATGTTTAGTGAACGATCGCGTAGTGTAGCTTTTTGGGGGGTACTGCTTTTTCTCAGCTGTCAGGGTTTTGCGCAATGCAAAGCCAGGCAGATCGTCAAGGATTGCAGGCCCAACATTGCACCTTACCGTTACGATAGCTATACACTGAACAAAATTCCCATTGATACAAACAAATCCAATGTTGTTGAAATTGAGTTTACGGCTTTCGTCGGACAGCAATACAAGCTGGTATTTGCCGGATATGATTTTAAAGAAGAACTCAAATTGAATATCTACGACAGAAATATCCGGGTAAAAACCCGAAAAAAAATATTTGACACCGAAAACGGAATTGAAAATCACTGGTCCTTTGAACCTCAGAAACCGGGAACTTATTACATCGACTACGAGATGCCGAAGTCTCTTGAAGGCAAAGCGAAAACCGGCTGTGTGGTAATGCTCATTGGCTACAAAGAATAAGAAATACCTCCGCATTTTTTGGCTGATCTTGCTGGTACCGGCGTTTTCGCTTTTGGTACTGGTCGGTCTGGTTTCAGTGGGCGCGTTCGGCACCCTTCCCAGCTTTGAAGAATTGGAGAATCCCAGAAGCAACCTGGCTTCAGTGGTTTATTCATCGGATGGAAAAACGCTTGGTAAATTTTACGCAGAGAACCGGGTAAACGTCAATTATACCGAAATCAGTCCCTATGTTACCCATGCCCTGGTGGCTACTGAAGACGCCCGCTTTTACAGCCACAGCGGAGTCGACCTGAGAGGGCTTTTCAGGGTTCTGGTACGAACCGTTATCGGAGGAGACCAAAGCGGAGGTGGCGGAAGCACGCTGTCCCAGCAGCTTGCAAAAATGCTTTTCCCCAGGGAAGGCAAAAAGAACAAACTGAAAATGGCTGTCCGTAAGGTGAAAGAATGGGTAATTGCCGCCCGACTTGAACGGCAGTATACCAAAGATGAAATTCTGACCATGTACCTGAATAAATTCGATTTTATCAATACCGCGGTGGGCATAAAATCGGCAGCAAAAATTTACTTTGACACCACTCCCGATTCCCTTAAGATTCAGCAGGCTGCCATGCTGGTCGGCATGGCCAAAAATCCGGCTTTGTTTAATCCTGCCCGGAGGCCTGATACCACCCTGCAACGACGCAATGTGGTCATGAACCAGATGGTGAAGTACGGTTACCTGAGTCAGGCGGCCTACGACTCCCTGAAAAAGCTTCCCCTTGATCTGATTTTTCAACCCGAAGATCACAACGAAGGATTGGCAACGTATTTCAGGGAATACCTGCGGGACAATTTTCTGGCAGACTGGATTCGAAAAAACCCAAAACCGGATGGAACAGCGTACAACCTCTACAAAGACGGACTAAAAATTTACACCACGATCAATTCGCACATGCAGCGCTATGCTGAGGAAGCCGTTTCTGAACACATGACTGAACTTCAGAAAAAATTTTTCAGGGATTGCAAACAGAAACGCAATGCTCCCTTTGCCTACAACGTAAGCAAAAAGGAAATTGAAGAAATTCTGAATTCCTCCATGCGGCGTTCAGACCGGTATCATATCCTAAAGCTGAGCGGACTATCCGAAACCGAAATCGAAAAGAATTTTGACACGCCCACAGCCATGACGATCTATACCTTGAATGGAGAAAGAGACACCGTGTTGTCTCCCAGAGACTCGATTCGCTACTACAAAGGTTTTCTTCAAACCGGTTTTATTTCCATGGACCCGCACACAGGTTATGTAAAAGCATGGGTCGGAGGAATCAATTACAAAAATTTCAAATACGATCATGCCAAAGTCGGTCGCAGGCAGGTGGGCTCAACGTTTAAAGCCTTTGTATATGCGCTGGCGATTCAGGAAGGCTACTCGCCCTGCTATCAGGTTCCTGTGGTCAAAGTTTGCATCGATCTTCCGACCAAAAAACAATGGTGTCCGGATAATTCGGCCGGGGATGAAAAATACGAAAACAAACCAATAACTCTTCAACGAGCACTTGCCCTTTCCATCAATTATGTTTCAGCCTATCTGATGAAACAGTTCGGTCCTCAGGCCGTAGTCGATTTTTCAAGAAGGGTAGGCATTACCAGCCCCATTGATGTGGTCCCTTCTATATGCCTGGGCACTCCTGAAGTCTCCGTTATGGAAATGGTAAACGCTTACGCTACGTTTGCAAACAAGGGCACCTGGACCCAGGCTGTATTTGTTACCCGCATTGAAGACAAAAATGGCAGGGTGCTGGCCGACTTCAGTCCCAAAACCGAAGAGGTGATGAACGAAGAGAAAGCCTATATCATGCTTGGCTTGCTGAAAGGTGTCGTGCAATACGGAACGGGCTATGCATTGACAATTTCTCCATTTAATTTTAAAAACGCTATTGTCGGTAAAACCGGAACAACCCAGAACAACTCGGACGGCTGGTTTATGGGTTTGACCCCCGATCTGGTTTCGGGCTGCTGGGTGGGCGGAGAAGACCGTGCGGTGCATTTTACCTCCATGGCTGAAGGACAGGGTGCAACCATGGCCCTTCCGATCTGGGGCTTGTATATGAAAAAAGTGTATGCCGACAAATCCCTTCACATTTCTCAGGGTGATTTTGAACGTCCGGCAAAAAAAATAAGCGTAGAACTGGATTGCAAAAAATTCGACGAAGCGGGAGGAACTGAATCCGGTTCAGGACCGGAAGCCGAATGACCAGAACTAATTAACCAGACTTAATTTATACACTATGAACAAGATCGTTTCAGGCCCGGACGAGGCCATACAGGACATAAAAGACAATATGACACTGATGCTGGGAGGCTTCGGACTCTGCGGCATTCCTGAAAACTGCATCAACTCGCTTGTAAAAAAGGGTAGTAAAGGTCTTACCTGCATTTCGAACAATGCAGGTGTAGATGATTTCGGATTGGGACTATTGTTGAAAGGTAAACAGATCAAAAAAATGATTTCCTCTTATGTAGGAGAAAACGCAGAGTTTGAACGCCAGTTACTGAGCGGAGAATTGGAGGTCGATCTGATTCCACAGGGATCACTGGCCGAACGATGCAGGGCGGGCGGAGCCGGAATTCCTGCGTTTTACACCCCGGCCGGTTACGGTACCGAAATTGCTGCAGGCAAGGAAACGCGTGAATTCAACGGCAAGATGCATATTCTGGAAAGCTGGTTGCGGGCAGATTTTGCCATCGTCAAAGCCTGGAAAGGGGATCGTTTCGGAAACCTGGTCTATAAAAATACTGCACGTAATTTTAATCCGATGATGGCCATGGCAGGCAAAATAACCATTGCTGAAGTAGAAGAACTGGTTGAGCCCGGCACGCTAGATCCCGACAACATTCACACGCCCGGAATTTTTGTGCAGCGGATTTTCCAGGGGCAACGATACGAAAAGCGAATCGAGCAGCGCACCGTTCGCAGGAAAGCCTGATCTGCTATCCTCCGCCCTGCCTTTATAGGGCAGGGCTCTTAACATACTCCTGTTGAAAAGTACATGGACCTTGCCCACAGGCGAACTTTCTCTTGGCGTACTTTTATCAAAACCCAAAAAGAAAATGGCGATTCAACAGAAACTCAGTCTAAAGCAAAGCATGAAGGCCGAACTGACTGGTATTGTAAGTATAAACGACTTGCGATACAAAGAGTTTAACAACATTGAGCTGAATTCAGAAGAAGCTCTGGCCCTTCGCAATTTCGACCGGTTCAGGATTTCTGAATTGAACAAAATAAAAAGCGACGAAGAATTTCACATTCGCTACAGGGAGTTGCAGGTGATGGCCAACCTTGGGGATTACAAGGAATTTTTGAAATCAGATTACTCACTCCTGTAAAAGGTATCACTCGCAGGTTTTAAGCCTCACCTTCCCGATCGTAAAATAATCGGCCGTACATTTGTTGATCCAGAAACCGGGATCACAGGTGATATCATAAACACACAGTGATTGCGGTTTCGTGCTGAGGTTTTCAACCACAACCTCCGGCTGCCCCGATTTTACTCCTGCCTGTATTGTTCTGTAACGCTGAAACATCTCCTCATTAAAAGCAGCGGCTCTTCCGCTTAAGAGATCGGCAATAACGATTGAACTGTTGCCGCACAGAAAAAAAGACAAAATGAAAACAGCCGCAAACACCTTCCTGAATTTTTTAACCGAATCCGAATAGCCTTTCAGCCGATCTGCAAAAAGGCTCAACGATGCAAACCAAAGCGGTATAAAAAAGAAACAGGCCACATTTACCGTACGTTGCTGTCCGAGGATATCAGTCGCCCAATAGGCGGGGAAAATACACAGAAACACAGAAGCCGGCATTGCCAGTACGATCAAAAGAGAAGGGACTGCGTATTTATTCTGGCCCAACCTGATTCGGTTACGCACTTCTGTGCAAAGCGGAATAAACAAAAAGCTGGCTATTAGAAACGGAATCCGGCTCATCCAGCCGATCATAAAGCGCATCGTTTGAAGGCAGGACCAATGCAGTGAATGCAGCAGACGATGATGGACCTGAAACAAAGCCAAACGGCCGGCATTTCCGGGAGAGAAAATCAATACCGAAGAAAAGGCCAAAACCAAAATAAAGAGAAGCACCGGCTCAAGCTTATTTTCAGATTCAGAGCGTCCGTTGCAAAAGCTGAAAATCAGGCTGCCGGCCACCATCAGCAGCATATTTACTTCATTGAATCCGATAATAACTGCAGCCAATACTACCAGAATTAAAAAATGAAAGGGTCGTCCGAACCGAAGGGGCTTTCTGATCAGCAGCGAAAAATAAAGAAGCGTCAGTGAGCCTGGCAATTGATAGGTCACAGAAGACGAGTACCAGTAAAAACTTTCGGTAAAAGAGGGGGCGATGCTCAGGTATAGCAGCAAAAGAACCGAACTGAAAAGATGAATTGTTATCCCCGGATAGACCGGATTTAAAATTGTTTTCAATGCAAAGAAGAGTGCAAAATAACTCAGTCCCATCAGTAAAACAGGGCACACTTTATACAGTCCTACCGAACCCCAGCGAAGGGGTGAGGCAAATGCAAAGAACCCATCTGTATAGCGCCCATTGGTTACCTGAAGATCCCTCAGATAGCTTTTCCAAAAACCGATACCGGCCGATGAAGCCGCCCCCTCAAAATCATCCGCAGCAGGATGGCAGAAATAACTGAGAATGACAAAAGCAGACAACAGAACGAACAGCGCAGCTAAAAAATAATTATTCTGGCTTTTCATTGTACACGTATATAAATATAAGGAAAAGTTTATATTTGTTCAGTCCTTAAAGCCAAATACCATGAACAAAAGGTCAGCTGCGTTTCTAGTCGTATTGATTTCAGTCGTTCAGCTTAGCGCTCAGGTACATTTCAAACTGGGTCCGATTGTGGGAATGAACAGCACTGATCTGAGCACCAACAGCTCCATACCTTACGCCCAGCAAACCATTGGTTCCGGAATAGCGGCGGGTGTATTTGCCCGCCTCGAAATGGGGAAATGGTATATACAACCCGAGTACATGTACGTGACAGAATCCTCTACGCTTACCGGTTTGACCGGATCGAATGCGAGCAATCTGGCCTCCGATATTAATTTTTCCCTGAAAGGATACAATGCAAACCTGCTGGTGGGATACGAACTTTTTAAACTTGGGGAACTCGCCAATGTAAGAGGATTCGCGGGCCTGGGTCAGTTTTTCAATAGCAACGACGCATTAAATTACAACGGTATTCTGCTTCCGCAGACCGATCTGAAAAACGGCAGCACCAATGTGATTGTCGGTGTAGGCTCTGATATTCTGAAGTTTACTGTTGACCTGAGGTACATTCGCTCGGTTACCCAATTGTACACCTCGTCTTACAGCATTGCAGCCAATGTATTTTTGCTTTCTGTAGGCGTTAAATTCTTCTGAGAATTTGAGAAAAATTTACCTCACACTCTTTTCTTTTTTATCCTTCGGATGGGCCGCATGGGCTCAGGACAATTCCATTCTCGATTCCGCCGCTATTTACAACATGACGCTTGAACAACTCATGAACATCAAATCATCAGGGGTTTCTTCCGAGCTGGAGTCGCTGATCAATTCACTGATCGGGGTGGCTTCAAAAAAACCGATGTCCTCCAGAAAGTCTCCCAGTATTGTGACCCTGATCACACAGGAAGAGATTGAAAAATCGGGAGCACGTGACCTGATAGACGTACTCAGCCTGGTACCGGGCATTAATTTTGCTTCCGATGTAGCTGGTGTGGTGGGAATCGGCATGCGCGGTAACTGGGCCAATGAAGGCAAAGTGCTGGTTCTGCTGGATGGCCAGGAAATGAACGAGATCATGTACTCTACCCTGCAATTCGGCAATCATTTCGATGTCAGCCAGATCAAACGCATAGAGGTCATACGCGGCCCGGGCTCGGCCATCTACGGAGGCTATGCCGAATACGGGGTAATCAGCATCATTACCAAAAGCGGTGAGGACCTGAACGGAATCAGCGCTAACGTCAGCTACGGTCAAATGACCAAGTCTTACGGAGAGCGGGATGTGACGGTTTCCGCCGGAAAAAAAATAGGCGATTTCATGTTCAGCCTGGCCGGTTTCATTGGTCAGGGGCAGCGCAGCGACCTTACGTATAACGACTTTGTGGGAAACCACTATCCCATGAACGGAAATTCTGCTTTAAATCCCGGTACTATCAATCTTGGGATGAGCTACAAAGACTGGAGCCTGCGGGCCATCTACGACGATTATCAGACGACCACCCGTGATAATTACGGAACAGCTCTTAGCCAGGCCTATCCCGATGATTTTAAATCGGGGTATTTCGAACTCAAGTACAAGGGCAAAATCAACGATAAACTTACGATTACACCCAAATTCAATTACCTGGCTCAGCTACCCTGGAATTTTGCAGCAGCACCTGCTCCGCAGGATGCCGCCTATACAACTTACAATGAACTCGCACAACGCACCAAAGGCAATATAACCCTGTCCTATGATGCTACGTCAAAAATAAACATCATTGCCGGAGTGGAGGCCTTTACTGACAAGGCAACCATACTGGGTTTAGATACAACACACTTCGATAACGGATCAAGAACCATCAGCTATTTTAACAGCGCTGCATTTTTTCAGGCTCTGGTAAAAAGCAAAATCGCTTACCTGACCGTTGGTGCCCGGTTCGACAATAACTCATCCTATGGTTCATCCTTTGTTCCCCGTTTGGGAATAACCAAAAAAATTGAAAAATGGAATTTTAAACTTTTGTACAGCGAAGCATTCAGAGCTCCGGGCATTGACGACATCAATTACAGTTTGCCTCCGGGTACGATAAAACCAGAAACTACGCAAACCATAGAACTGGAGACCGGCTACCAGCCCGGTGCGAACTCCTATATAACGGTTAATCTTTTTGATATCACCACTTTTAATCCCATTATATATTCGGTGGATACCGTAGTCATTAATAAAGTGGCCTACTCAGGAGATGCTTATACAAACCAAAAACAGTCGGGCAGCATTGGAATTGAGACGGATTACCGGATTCGCAGCACCTGGGGCTACCTTGATTTTAATTATGCCTATTATACAACAGCTGGTAAGGATGATGTTCCCGTTTACCAGGTACCCGCTAATACGAACATGACCCTTGCCTTCCCGGCAAACAAATTCAACCTCAGTGCTAATTTCAACCTCGGCAAATCTTTCAGCATTGCCCCAACAGCTTCCTTGCTGGGACGTCGTTACGGCTACGACCCCTCGGAGCCTGCTTCAGAAAATTACCTGAAAGAATACCCGCCTCTTTTACTTGCAAATATTTTTATCACCTGGAATAATTGTATCACCAAAGGTTTGAAAATAGGATTGGGCTGCTACAACATGTTGAATTCAGAAGATTTATACATACAACCTTACAATGGCGGACACCCTCCGCTACCGGGTCCGACCAGAGAATTTGTAGCACGTATTACGTACAATCTGAATGCAAAAAAATAAGATGAAAAAAACAGCTCGCCTTATTTTTTTACTGCTGCTTCTGACAGGCCTGGCCTCGGTTCACAGCCCTGCGCAGTCGCTGAATTACAAGCTCGAATCGGTTTTTATTTACAATTTCACCAAATACATCGACTGGCCTGCCGACAAGCAAACCGGCATCTTTATCATTGGCGTTTTCGGACAATCTCCCTTAACCGATGAATTGGGAAAATTTGTGACCACAAAAAAAGTCGGTGAACTTTCTATCGTCGTAAAAGTAATCAGTAATATGGCGGACGTTGCCCAATGCCATATCATCTATGTTCCTGTGGAGCAGAACGGAAAACTCTGGGAAATATCTGCTGCCTGCAAGGGAAAGCCTACGCTGATTGTAACGGAGAAGCCTGGAATGATCACCCGGGGGGCGGGCATCAGTATTTTTCTGGACGAAGACGATGACTACAAAACCAAATTCGAGCTGAACAAAACTGCAATTACCAGCAACGGAATGCTGGTCTCTTCCAACCTCCTGAATTTGGCCTACAAGCTGATAAAATAGCTATTCGCTGTTTTTCTTATTGAATTCTTTTACCGACTGTCGCGCATGATTGAATCGCTCCTTCTGCTCAGCCGTATACTCCTTTGAGGTGTCAAATTTTTTTATTTTGTCATTGTAAAAAATATACGCCACAGGAAGTTCCGCGACATATTGAACATAAATATCCTGATCCTCTTCCTGTTTTTTGATTAGGGGAGCAGTAAATCCGAATGTAAAATAATGCGCTGGCCAGACTGAATCCGGCAGATCTGTCGATACCCCAATATTTTTACTTAAATACCCGTCTTTTACAATTTCAATATAATACACCGTATTGCGCCTAAGATAGAAACCGAATTCCTGATTGCCTGAAACACTTAGGGAATCAATGCGTTTTTGCTCCAGATAGAGGTAGACGTGAATGTTATGGATAAGGTTGTTTCGTAAACTGAAAGTGCCGACAACCATGAGGGCTGTATCCCTGTGCATAGACTCCTTCTTCAAAGTCTGAATTGAATCAGCCTTTGCAACAGGATCCATTTTCCTTTTCGCATCCTGTGAAAAACAGGCACAATAACAGAATAGCAGATGTTTGATGTCTTAAAATTACCCGGCATAAAGTCCGCCGTCTATAACCAGATTTGTTCCGGTGATCCACCTGGATGCATCGGACAGCAAAAATACAATTGCATTTGCAATATCCGAAGGTTCTCCCAGGCCCAGCGGATATTTTTTTTCATGAGCTGCCATTTCCTCTTTGCTTATAATTTCTTCAACCTTGTCAAAAAGAGGTGTCCTTACCATTGCAGCATTAATCGTATTGGACCGTATACCATTGGAGGCACACTCCAATGCAAGAACCTTTACGAAAGCGTCGATTCCTGCCTTCGCGCCGCAATACAAAGCACCACCGATATACCCGAAGCGACTGGAAACAGAGGACATATATACCAAAGATCCGGAATCCGAAATTTTTTTTGCCTTCAGCAACTTGCCCGTCAATAACACAGGTGCATTGTAACTGATGTTGTTCATTTCTTCTAAACGGCTCATCGTAATAAATTTAACAGGCAAAGGATGAACGATTCCTGCACAATTTACCATTCCGTTTATTTTATCAACCAGGGAAACAAGCAAATCGATTTCTTTTTCAACGCTCAGGTCAGCAACAAGCACATGATGACCTTCTCCGTGGAGAAGATCAAGTGTCTGATTCAATCTTTCAGGATCCCTGGCTGTAAGAATCACGGTACCCCCTGCATTGCTTATATTGATTGCAGCCTGCCTCCCTATTCCGGAAGAAGCACCTGTAACAAGAATTTTTTTTCCGTTTAACGTAAATGCAGACATAAAGAAATTATTAAATTTCTACCACAGGTAAAGTAAGCACTTTTTTTGTTTCAATTAAAACAGCTGCCCAGGAAAGCCCGACCCCGAATCCGGCGCACAAAAGCGACAAAGGCCGTTCGCTCAATTCCCTGCCGAGTTCAGAAACAATAGTAAGAGGTATCGATGCAGAGCTCGTATTCCCGTATTTACCAAGGGTCAACGGAAATTTACCGGCGGGAAGAGCCAATTTTTTACGAATGGAATCATTGATAAGCAGGTTCGCCTGGTGAAGTACATAATAATCAACATCTTTTCTGTCTGTTTCCGATTCAGCCAGTAAATTCTCAATAATCCGTGGCACCTCAATAAGTGAGAAATTGAAAATAGCTATTCCGTTAAGTGCCAGGTGAAAATCAGAGCGCACAATTCCATCCGAGACTGCCTTCATCTTAAACGAATCCTCAGAGTATTTGTTCCGGCTGCCTCCGTCAGGAATAAAGATGGCTTTGTGTCCCGACCCGTCGCTGTTCAGATTAAAATAAATAGCAGGGGCACTGTCAGACAGTTCAAGAGCAGTAGCGGCACCGGCATCTCCGAATAAAGGATACGAACTTTTGTCCTCTTTTGAACAAACAAAAGAGGACGTATCTCCATTCAGCAACAAGCCTCTTTTAATACCTGAGCTTTTCATCATTCCGGCAACTACTGATAATCCGTATACAAACCCCGAACAGCCCAGGCCAATATCAAATGCCATACAGGTTTTTGGCAAACCCAAACGATTTTGCAAAAGAATGGCTGTCGCCGGCAAATAATAATCTTCGGATTGAGAAACAAAAACAAGCAGAGCGATCTCCTCTCTGTTCCACTCAAGTTTATTCAACAATTGATCGGCAGCGGCATAACAAAGATCTGAAGTTGTCATTCCCGGCAAGGCAACCCTCCGTTGCTCAATACCGGTTGTTTTTATCAGCAATTCCCTTTCCGCCAGGGAAATGAAATCGTAATCCCGGTTACTTTCCGTATTTTTTGGAACA
>JABDFU010000020.1 GCA_013286385.1 Bacteroidota bacterium | reverse complement strand
GGCGTCCTTGTACTTAGCTCTCAGCGAGTAGATGGCACTCATGTCCACTTCATTAAAAGTGGTCAGCATGGCTGTTGTATTTTTAACTGCAACCAGACGTTGAGCAAGTTTTTTACGAAGGGGGCTCATTTTTTGTCGTTTCGCCTCGCGTGCGCCTGCAGTTGCTGCTTCCGGGACAGCCAGCACATCGCCTTTCGTAATCCTCCCATCCTTTCCGCTGGCCGTAACCTTTGTAGCCTGAATGTTTTTTTCATCCATCAGTTTCGCAGCTGCGGGAGAAGGGAGACCGGAAGCATAGGAAACGGGGTTTTCAACACCGTTGGTTTGCGTCATGTTTGCAGTTGCAACCCGGGCTTTGGGTGCTTCGGCAGTTGAGGCTTTCGTTTCCACCACAGCTGTCTTAGGCGTATCGGTTGCAACCGCAGCTTTAGGCTTTGCAGCCTGAACGGCCGATGTATCTATCGAGCAAACCACTGCCCCCACCTTTACCGTATCGCCTTCTTTGGCCAGTAATTTAACTGCGCCGGTTTCTTCGGCATTGATGGTCAACGTAGCTTTATCTGAATCAATTTCAGCAAGGGCTTCGTCTTTTTCAACAAAGTCCCCCTCTTTTTTAAGCCAGCGGGCAATCACCACTTCGGTAATCGATTCACCCGTACCCGGTACTTTTTGTTCGATGATAGCCATGATACATACTTGTTAAGACTGTTTCTAATCACCTGCTAAAGGTAAGGAATTACGCACTCTTTTTTTCAGTATAATTGGGCTCACGATTCACCGTATCACATTCACCTTGCCTGCGCGTTTTCTTTTTCTACCTCTTCCTTTGCTCTGTCGCCCGGTATATAGATATTTTAAAATAGAATGAATCCCCGGTAGTGGTTTTTCTCAATCATTCTTTATCTTTAAAGAAATACAGTTACGATCCACATTAGTATTAATATGATCCATCATAAATACCATTATGAACACTTCAATTAACTATTCTCACCCTATTCGCTTGTTTTAGTCGCCTGTTTCAACGCACTCATCGCCAGCAGTCGATCCACTATTCCCTGTTGCTGCTGGGCATGCACTTTGGCAAAGCCGGTAGCAGGGGTTGCGCTTTCTGTTCGGCCCAGGTATTGCAACCGGATATTCCCGAATGCCCGCATCATAAAGCTCCAGGGACCCATGTTTTCAGGTTCTTCCTGAACCCAAAAATAATCTTTGGCATTTTTGTATTTCAGCACCAGATCCTGAATCTGCTTTGCAGGGAATGGATACAATTGTTCAATCCGGACGATGGCCAGATCCTGGTAGCCGGCTTTGGCTTTGCCTTCGGCCAGATCGTAATATATTTTTCCGCTGCAAAAGGCGATTCGTCTGACCAGTGCGGGATTCGCCAAAGCATCGTCCATCACTTCCCGAAATCCTCCTGTAGTAAATTCCTGAACAGCGGATACACAGGAAGTGTAACGAAGCAATTTTTTTGGCGTAAAGCAAACCAGGGGCTTGCGGAATTCCCTTTTCAACTGTCTGCGAAGCACATGAAACTGATTGGCCGGAGTCGTACAATTGACGACCTGAATATTATTTTCAGCGCATTGCTGCAAAAATCGTTCGATACGGGCGCTGGAATGCTCAGGACCCTGGCCTTCATAACCATGCGGCAGGAGCAAAACAAGCCCACACATTCGTCTCCATTTATATTCAGAACAGGTAATAAATTGATCAACGACCGTTTGTGCACCATTGTAAAAGTCACCGAACTGGGCTTCCCAGATGACCAGATCAGAAGGAGAAGAGAGCGCATATCCGAATTCAAACCCGAGCACCGCGTATTCTGATAACAATGAATTGTAAATGCTGAGTTTGCCCTTCGCCCCAAAGCTGTTCAGGGGAACGTATTCTTCTTCCGAATCTTCAAGGGTGACCACTGCATGACGGTGAGAGAACGTTCCCCGTTTCACATCCTGACCGCTGAAGCGCACGTCTGATCCTTCGTTCATAAGCGAAGCATAAGCCATCAATTCGCCCATGGCCCAGTCGTAAGAATCTTTCGCTATCATCCCCTTACGTTCCTTGAAAATATTTTCGATTTTATTGAAAAACTTTTTGTCAGCAGGAAGTGTTGAAATTTTGGTCGCTATATCAAGAAAGAGTGCTTTATCAATCCCTGTGACCGGAGAGTTTTCAAAATCCGTTTCTGAAGCCATTCGCACGCCCTTCCATTCTCCGTTAAGAAAAGAGTCCACCTTGGTTTTTTCGGTTTGTTTGGCCTCTTCAAGATCATCACTCAGCGACTGCCTGAACTGTTTGTCGAGCTCTTTTGAATAGGATTCATCAATAACTCCTTCAGCAATCAATTGGGCTGAATAAATGTCCCTTGGATTGGGATGAGAGGCAATTGCTTTATAAAGCAGCGGTTGGGTAAAACGGGGTTCATCACCCTCGTTGTGCCCATATTTGCGATAGCACAATACATCAATAAAGACATCCTGATGAAAAGTCTGGCGGAATTCCATGGCCAGTTGTGCAGTATATACCAGGGCTTCCACATCGTCTCCGTTGACGTGAAACACCGGCGACAGAACAACTTTCGCCACATCGCTGCAATAGGTGCTCGAACGACCATCGAGGTAATTGGTGGTAAAGCCGATTTGGTTATTCACCACCAGGTGCATGGTTCCACCGGTCTTGAAACCTTGCAGCTGGGACATCTGAATCACTTCATAGACTACACCCTGTCCTGCAAGTGCAGCATCGCCATGCATCAGGATCGGACATATCTTATTCAAATCGCCCGAATGCCGGTGATCAATTTTTGCTCTGGATGCCCCCTGAACAACAGGATCTACGGCTTCAAGGTGCGAAGGGTTGGCCATCAGGCTCATATGCGTCCTTATACCTTTGCTGCTGACTTTGTCCGATGAAAAGCCCATGTGGTATTTTACATCCCCCTCAAATTCAGAATCCTCCGACTGACGGCCTTCAAATTCAGTGAAAATATCCCTATAGGGTTTCTCCAGGATATTGGCCAGAACATTCAGCCGGCCACGATGTGGCATACCAACTATAAATTCTGTCACACCCAGATCTGAACCTTTTTCACAGACGGCGTCCAGGGCCGGAATTACCGTTTCAGCGCCTTCCAGTGAAAAGCGTTTCTGGCCAACAAATTTGGTGTGCAGAAAATTTTCGAAAACAACCGCCTTATTGAGTTTGTCCAGTATTTTCTTTTTCTCTTCCAAAGAAAATTTCGGAGTGTTACGGCAGCTTTCCATTTTATCCTGCAGCCACTTGATCAAAACCGGGTTGCGGATATACATGTACTCTGCACCAACAGACTGGCAATAGGTCTGAGTCAGGTGATCAAGAATAGCTGATAGTTTTGCAGGTCCTATTCCAATCTGATCTCCGGCATGAAAAACCGTCTCGAGGTCAGCCGATGATAAGCCGAAGTTCTCCAGATCCAGCGTGGGTGTATAATGTCTTCGTTCGCGGACGGGGTTTGTTTTGGTAAACAGGTGCCCTCTGCTGCGATAACCGTTGATCAGATTGATTACATTGAATTCCTTTCGGACGTTCTCGGGTATGCTGACGTCTGAATTTTTTCCGGCAAATTCAAATCCTTCAAAAAATTTGCGCCAACCCGGTTCAACCGCATTTTCATCTTTCAGATAGGTTTGGTAAAGTTCCTCGATTGAACCTATTTCAGCATTACTCAAAAAAGCGTATTTGTCCATTGAAAACCGGTAATTTGCCGGTTCTAAATTAACAATTCCGGATGAATCTTCCGACTGGATAAACTCTTTTAAAACTAGTTAAAGCCCTGATTATCAGATTTATAATGTTTCCTGACAACTATTTTCTGCAATTCGCGCTTAATAATGAGATCAGCGATCGCCTCGGCCAGGCTTTCTGCAGAACCGTCGGAAACAATACCCGAAACTTTGCGCTCGTTGACATCGATTCGGTAGAGCAGGTCAAGCAGTTTTTTATAATTGCTTTCGATCAGCCTGGCAATGTGGGGAACAATCTGGTAAAGCAACTCGTTATAGGCATTTTCTGAATTCCCCGAAAATTTTATTTCCATTCCGTGCAGGTCAAAATCCTTGCGAATTTGCTCGGCAGTGGCATTCAGGTATTCGGCTTTATCGAAATAAGGAGTAATGTTCATTTCAAACGCAACCGCTCAACAATCCGGTTACCAATTAGGTGTTCGTTTATAATTTCATCCACATCGGTCAATTCAACGCCGGTATAAAAAACGCCTTCGGGATAAATAACCAGGGTCTGACCCCAATCGCAGATATCAAGACATCCGCTGCGTTGAGCTCTGATTTTTACAGGAAGATTCAGCTGCTTCAGTTTTTTCTTAAACGCATCAACAATCTGCATACCGTGCACTTCTCCGCAGCTTTTTCGGGCAGCTCCTTCGGCACGCTGGTTGGTACAGATAAATAGATGTTTATCGTAGATCATTCTTTTAAATTCACTATCACTTTTCCCGTTTTATCAAACCCCCGACCAGCACTTTCAGGTTGTTCATTTTTTCTTCACTGGCAGGTATTTCATTCAGATAGCCGATTCCTTTGTTGTAAAACTTAAGCATTTCAGCCACTGCCAGATCGCGTATGTTCAGGGAATCGAAAATACCCGTTACCGCTTCGACTTTTTCTCTTGCATTGGCAGCAGTAGCATTCATCCACAATTCGAGCTCTTCTTTTTTGTAAGCGTTCAAACCTGACAACTCCAGGGCCTTAAGCAACAAAAATGTCTTTTTGTTGGCAATGATGTCGCCTCCTTTTTGTTTGCCGAATTTCTCCTCCTCTCCGTAAGTATCCAGAATATCATCCTGCAGTTGAAAGGCAATACCGATGTTTTTCCCGAATTCAAAAATTCGTTTTGCATCTTCAGCCCGTGCCCCGGCAATCAGAGCGCCCGTTTTAAGGCAGGCCGCAATAAGGGTGGCCGTCTTCAGCTCAATCATCTGGAGGTACTCCGCTATGCTTACTGTTTTCAGTTTTTCAAAATCCATGTCCAATTGCTGACCCTCGCAAACGGCAAGAGCCATTTCACTGAACAACTCCAGAACCTGGAGGTTGGCACAACTGCTCATCAGCTGATAGGCTTTTACCAGCATCGCATCTCCGCTCAGCAGAGCAACTGCTGTACTCCATTTCTCGTGAACAGTTGGCTTAGACCTTCTGAGCGGAGCATTGTCCATGATATCATCATGGATCAGTGAAAAATTATGGAAAAGTTCAAGACCCAATGCAGGTTGCAGGGCCCGTGACACATCGGCATCAAACAGGTCGCAGGCCATAAGTGTTAAAACCGGCCGAACGCGTTTGCCTTCAAGAGAAAGAACATAACTCAAAGGTTCATAAAGCCGGGCCGGCCGCGCTTTTAAGGCACGGCAAAAAGAGCCAACCTCCCGGCTAATCAACTCCTGGAATTCAGAAATTCTGTTCAGGTTAGTACCGGTCTTTTTCAAAGGATGTATCGTGTATTGGCCAAAACCCGTTGAAGACCCTCCTCTACAGGAAGCATGGGCCGTTTGAGCAATTGCTTCATTTTGCTGATATCGGGTCTGCGACGGGTCATGTCTCCCTCTTCAAGTGCAGGCAAATGAACGATTTTCGATTTGCTTCCGCTCAGCTTAATGATAAGCTGAGCAAGGTGAAGAATAGGCAATTCAATTTCACCTCCGATATTCACCACATCGTTTACAAAGCGGCTTTCGTAAAAGGCATTTGTGGTAGCTTCAATGTTGTCATCTACGAAACAAAAAGTACGGGTCTGCATCCCGTCCCCGTAAATCGAGATGTCCTCGTTTTTGAGCGCTTTCGAAATAAAGCGTGACACCACGAACTCCTTGCTTTGCTTGGGCCCGAAGGTATTGAAGAACCTGAAAATGGTATAGTCAATGCCGAACTCTTTTTTATACGATTTTAAAAACGCCTCTCCTACATTTTTTACAATAGCATAAGGCAATCGGGAATTCAAAGGGGTCGTATCCTCATTCTGGGGGTATTCAACGGGTTCGCCGTAAACCTCAGAAGAAGAAGAATAATAGATACGTTTAACATTTGTGTTTTTTGACAATTCCAGAATAGTACGAATGCCGTTTATGTCATTGAGTACTTTTACCGGATTTTCAAGCGTACGCTTTACCCCAACAACAGCAGCATAGTGAAATACATAATCAAAGGAATAGGACCTGAATACGCCCGAAATATCGTTGCTGTCGTTTACATCTGCCCGTATGAATTTAATATTGGCGTGTTGGGCAACAGGAATTTTATCCAGGCTGCCGGTGAGCAGATTGTCTACGATAACCACAAAATTCCTCGGGTTATCCGCCAGTTTTTCTGCGAGGTAACTGGGAATAAATCCGGCGCCGCCGGTGACTAATATCTTCGTTTGATTATCCATTTTTTAGTATATTTCCTTTTCCAGCGATTCGCTCCCTATATAAGCCCCAATAAATAGGTTCCATACCCGCTTTTCTTCAGCGGCTCGGCTAATTTACGAACTTGTTCCTTATCAATATACCCAAGCCGGTAAGCGACTTCTTCGATGCAACCTATGCGAAGGCCCTGGCGTTCTTCAATGACCTGTACAAACTGGGAGGCTTGCATCAGGGAAGCAAAGGTACCCGTATCGAGCCAGGCAGTTCCCCGATCCAGAATTCCCACTTTTAGCTTGCCCGCATCTAAATAATCCTTATTCACATCGGTGATTTCGTACTCTCCCCTGGCGCTGGGTTTCAGATTTTTTGCAATCTGAACCACACTGTTATCGTAAAAATACAATCCGGGAACCGCGAAATTCGACTTGGGCCGAATGGGCTTTTCTTCAATCGAAAGTGCTTTGCCGGCCGAATCAAACTCAACCACTCCGTAGCGTTCGGGATCTGAAACGTGATAAGCAAAAACCACTCCTCCGCTTGGATCGTTGTTATCCCTGAGCAGTCGCTGGAGTCCGCTTCCGTAAAAAATATTGTCCCCCAGAATCAAGGCCACTTTTTCTTTACCGATAAACTTCTCCCCGATTACAAAAGCCTGAGCCAGCCCGTTGGGAACTTCCTGAGCAGCATAACTGAATGAACAACCCACATTTTTCCCATCTCCCAGCAAGCGTTCAAATTGATGCAAATCATGAGGAGTTGAAATAATGAGAATGTCCCTGATCCCGGCCATCATCAGCACCGACAAAGGATAATAAATCATGGGCTTGTCGTATACCGGCATGAGTTGTTTGCTTACCGCGAGTGTCAGGGGGTGCAAACGGGTGCCAGACCCGCCTGCTAAAATTATTCCTTTCATAGGTGCTGTATTAAAAAAGCTTATTTAAAGTTCGATCTCTTCGAGTTCATTGTCAAGTTCTACATCCGAATTCTCAATGAAAGCCTTGCTTGTAATTCTCTTTTCGAGGGAGAGCAGAAAGCAGGGCAGTAAAACCAGATTCGAGCAATAGGCAACCAGCAGCGTAAAGGAAACCAGTATTCCCAAAGCCGCAGTTCCTCCAAACTGAGAAAACATAAAAATACCGAATCCGCAGGAGAGAATTATTGCCGTATAGATCATACTGATACCGGTTTCCCGGATCGTAAGTGAAACAACTGAAGATATACTGGTTTTGCGTCGCTTCATTTCCTGGCGGTATTTGGTTAAAAAATAAAGGGTCCCGTCGGATGAAATACCGAATGCAATGCTGAAAATAAGAATGGTACTCGGTTTCAGGTGAATATTAAAAAATCCCATAAGACCTGCAGTAAACAAAAGTGGAACCAGGCTTGGAATAACAGCTATGATTACCATGGGCCCTGTCATGAAAAGAAAAAACATGACAAGCGCGATGAGAAAAATAGCAAGCACGACACTTTCCAGCAAATTCTCCACCAGAAAGTCATTTCCCTTTAGGAACATCAGGCAGAAGCCGGTGGTGGTAATGGCACAGCGCTGCTCTTGCGGCAGCCAGACCCTGTTCTCGCTGTCGTAATTGAAAATGCTGTCCACACGGGGTTTCAATTCGTTGACCACCTTCTTCATTTTTATCGAACCAATATCGGCCATGTAAAGACTGATGCAGGCCGTCTGCCGGTTGCTGTCGATCAGCGCCTTGAAAAGACCTTGCCGGGCTTTGGCATCGCCCGCATAGTCTGAAAGCTTGCTCAGTTCCATGGCTCCGGGAAGGCGGTAGAATTTCGGGTTTCCGCCCTTATAGGCCTGGTAGGAATACTTGACGACCTCGGCAACCGACATCGGTTTTGAAAAAGAAGGATACCTGGCAAAAAGCTTTTGTAGTGCATTGATCTTATACAAAATACGTCCATTATCAGCAAAGACGCCGTTTTCCTTTTTGGTATCAATGACAATTTCGAATGGCAGTACGCCGTGAAAATTTTTTTCAAAATAACCCATGTCTGTATAAATGGGATGGTTCCTGGGCAAATCATCCACCACATAACCCAGGGATTTAATCAGGTACATACCAACGCCAGATAACAGCACAATGAACGCAACAACTACGTAAACCTTTTTCCGGTGATGGTGCACCAGATGGTCTACCTTTTCCAGAATTTTCGACACCCGTTTACCGTGCAGATGCCGGGTGTGTTTAACAGAAGGAGGAGGAAGAAAACTGAATACAATAGGGATAAACACAGTTGAGATCATGTACGTAGCCATGATGTTCAGGGAAGAAACCAGACCGAACTCATAGAGTATCCGGGTGCGTGTAAAACAGAAAACGGCAAAACCTATCGCTGTTGTTACATTGGCAAAAAACAGGGACACACCGATGCGCTCAATGGTTCTCGAAAGTGCCAGCCCCTGGATACCGTGTCTTGCAAACTCAACATGGTACTTATTCAGCAGCAGGATGCAATTCGGAACGCTGATGACGATCATCAGCGGCGGAATAAGTCCCGTCAGTACAGTAATCTTGTAGCCCAGCAGCGCCAGGGTGCCAAAGGACCATACGACAGCGACCGCAACAACAATAAGGGAAAAAAGCACGGCATAAAAATTTCTGAAAAATAAAAACAAAATAAAAATCGTAACCAATAAAGCCAGAATCAGAAACAAGATCATCTCGCTGGATATCATCCGTGTCATGGTCGAGCGGATATACGGCAGACCCGAATAGTGAACGACTATTCCATTCTTGCGGGAGAATGCATCGGCTTTCACCTTTATGGCGTCGGTAATAACTAAACGGCTTTGACTGTTGAGTTCTTTATCTCCGAACGTGATGGCCATTACCGTGGCACGGGTTTCCTTGTTATAAATGTACCCGTCGTAAAACGGAAGAGCATTGATCAGGGCCTCGCTGCTGTCAAGTTCGGACTGAGTTTTCGGCATTCCCGTAAGTACTTTGACCAGTTCGAATTTCCCCAGGCTGTCGTTCTTCTGAAGATTTTTCAACCGGCTCAGAGAAACAACCCCTTCAATACCGGGAATAGATTTAATTTCTTCGGAAAGCCTGTACCAATCGTTGAAATGCTCCAGTTCAAACAGCCTGTCATCCTGTATACTAAGGACCAGCACATTTCCGTCCACTCCGAATTTGTTTTTAAAATTTTCATACGTAACGCTGGTGCTGTCAGACTCTGGCAAAAGGCGGGCGAACTCATATACGATCCTCACCTGAAAAGCCTTGTAGGCCATAAACCCGGTGATCAGAACAAGGATCACAAGCAGGGTAATACGGTTACGTAAAATAAAGCGGGAAACGCTGGACCACATAAGGCTTAAAAATACATAAACTTTAAACAATATTTCTCTCCGAACTAAAGTTTGACTTAAAAGACTGCAAGGTATGCTTCTGCTCAGCCTCTTCTTTTATTTCCAGCTTTTCTTTTTTGCCGGCCTGGCGCTCGCGCTGATTAACTTTTCCATCGTTTTCCCTTTTCTGATGCGCCTGCTGGGAAAGGGGTGCAGATTAATCAGAAAAGGTCTGTCAAAATCCAACTCAAGCCTCACCGAACCTGCAAAAGAAAATCCGTTCGTCTTCAGGTTCGAAACAACAGATGACAAATGGGTCAGCGTTCAGAATCCTTTCAGGGGAACACTGGTGGTCGGAGGAGCGGGCAGCGGTAAAACAGAGACCTATGCCAATGCAATCATCAGGCAAGCGGTGGACAAAAATTACTGCGGCATTGTTTATGATTTCAAATACCCGGCGTTAACAAATGAACTTCAGGCTGCTATAGAAGCAGCAAAAATCAATACAGTGAAAAAAAATGAGGTTAAATTTTTTACGATAAACTTCGAGGATCTGAAGAACAGCAATCGGGTCAATCCTCTGCATCCCCGCTATATCAAAAGCATTTCACATGCCGAGGAATACGCAACGGCCATTGTCAACAACCTGATTCCTGAGAGTATTCAGCGTACCGACTTTTGGGTGCGTTCATCCATTGCCTTGTTACAGGCCGCTATCTGGTATTTCAGAGAAGAGCGTTCGGAGAACTGCGATCTGCCGCATATCGTACGTTTTCTTCAATCCGACCCAAAAGAATTTCTGGAACTGATGCGTCAGCATCCGATTTGCCAAAACCTGATCAGCAGCATACTTACAGCTTACGACAGAAAGGCCGACAATCAATTGGCCGGAACAATAGGGACCTTGCAGCTCGCTCTCAACAAGATATGTGCACCCGAAATATCTTATGTGCTCAGTGGAAACGATTTCGATTTGAATCTTAACAATCCGGAGGCCCCGGCCTTCCTGGCCCTTGGGAATACACCCGGATTAATGGACACGTTCAGCCCGGTTCTTTCCCTGATTACAACGGTGGCACTTAAAATGATGAATGAAGAGGGTAAACAGCACAGCCTTGTTCTATTAGACGAGGCTCCAACCCTCTACATCCCAAAACTGGAGACCCTTCCGGCCACCGGTCGCAGCCGGAAAATAGCCGTTGTATTCATGTGTCAGGACATTTCCCAGATCAACGACAAGTACGGAAACACTAAAAAAGAAACCATCATCAGCAACCTTGCCAACCAGTTTTACGGAAGAGTGAGTAACCTTCAGACAGCTGAATACATTTCTAAATTAGTTGGCCGCAAAGACGTACGTATGGAAAATTTTGGCATTTCTTCAACAACCAGTCATTCCTATGGCAGAAGAAATTCCGGAACGGCATCCACTAATGAAAGTCTCTCCCATGGCTACAATTGGCAGGAACGACCGGTACTTAAACCCCAGGCTATTTTTGGATTCAAACAAGGCCAATTCGCCTCCCTGATCGCCGAACGGGAAGATCACCTGTCTCCTGTTTTCGTTGCAAATTACAAGAGGATACCTCCTTTTAAAAAACAATCAACAGTCCTCTGAAAGCTATCCAAAATTTTATAATTTAGGGACAACCAATAAGCCTGATCCTTTAACCCGTATTCTCTTATGCCCCGGCAAATAAATTTATTTTCTTCAGGTTGCCTTCTCATTTTATTCTTCATCTTCTCTTCATTTCAGCTAAAGGCCCAAAACGAACACAGGCCTGATTCGGTAAAACTGTATACGACTTATACGTTTACCATTATTTATGCAGGAGAATTAGAAGATAAAAACGTAAAGGAACTCGAAACCCTGTTTAATGGCTTGCCTACGATCCGTTACCTGAATATTGACCCAAAAACAAAAGTGCTTGTCGTTCAGGTTCAGGACACCCCCAATTATAAAAAACTGGTTTCTTCAGAAATCAAGCAAATCATCCTCGAACTGGGTGATTATGAGCTTAGACCCGAATTTTCGGTCGAAGAAAAACCCGCCATGTAGGACAATTTGTTTACATTTGGGCCAATGAAACGCTACCTATTTGTCCTTCTGTTTCCGGTGCTTTTTTGCGGGAATATCCTGGCACACGGAATTTTCGATTCCCTGCCCTCTTTCGGAGCCAGTGCAGGTTTACTGGTATTTCACGGTGCTGTTGGTAAAAACAACAATGTCAGCAGCCTGAGTGCCATCAGAGCCGGATTTTCGGTTTTTGGTCAGGAGCAGGTGCATCCTTATTTTGATGTGGCCCTGAGCGGTTTGTTTGGAAATGTATCGAATGTTCCAACCGCACAAACCGAAGGACTTAACTTTGAAACCAAAATTGCTCAGGCCGACCTGAGCCTGATTTTTCATACCGAAAAATTATTTCCCAAATCAAGTGTTACGCCCTATGCCGGAATCGGGTTCGGCTTTCTGGGATTCACACCCTATGGGGATTTGTACAACAACAACGGCGAACTCTATTATTACTGGTCGGACGGAAGCATACGCAACCAGGCCCAGAACTCTAACAATATGTACACAGCTAAAATTCTGGTTTTGAATTACAAATTTACAACCCCTCTGGATCCGGACAACACGTATTCCCATCATACGCTGATTTTTCCCCTGCAGTTCGGATTTAACTTTAACCTGCTCGACAATCTGAACGTGAGACTGGGTATGAATTATTATTATACGCTGAGCCCCTGGCTGGACAATGTAAAGGGCAGCGGAGCAAACGATTCGTACATCTATTGGAATGTGGCCATTGCGTATACCTTAAAGAGACATCCGATAGCAAAGTCAAGAGCTGATGACAGGCGCTATGACAAGGTTGATTTCAGCCAGTTTGATGCTGATTTTCCAAAACCCGAACCTGCTAAAAAGTAGGCCAAGGAGACCCGTCTTCAGATGGCCTGGGCAACCACAAAAGTGCTTCCTCCGATAAAAACCAGATCGCTTTTTCCTGCTGCTGACGTTGCTGATTTTACGGCCTTTTTAACGGAGGTGTAGGCTTTTCCGGTTAATCCGGCATTGTGGGCCTGCTGCATGAGTAGGGCCGCATTAAGGCCACGTGGGATAGCGGGTTTGCAAAAATAATAAACGGCGGTTTTGGGCAGTTGCGCAAGAATAGGCAAGAGGTCTTTATCATTTACAACCCCCAACACAACATGAAGTTTTTTATGGGGCGTGAGACGTATCTGTTTCAGTACTTCTTTGATGCCTGCCTGGTTGTGTCCGGTATCGGCTATGATCAGTGGCTTTCGGCTGAGTACCTGCCACCTGCCCTGAAGGCCGGTATTCAGAATTACGTTTTGAATTCCTGATCTGATTTGTTCATCGGTAATTGCATTTCCTATGCGATTGAACACATCGATGCACATGAGTACGCTTGCGATATTGCGAAGCTGGTAAATTCCCGGAAGGGGACAGCGCAAGTATTTAAGATAGAGGGAAGACTTGCGGTAAACATCGGCTTGTAAACTCAGTTGCCCGGCGATAAAACGCCGGGTGGTTCCGCGCAGGCTGTAAACCTTGTCGGCAAAATAGATTTCAGATTTGCATTCCCGGGCCCGTTGAATAAATACTGAACTGATCCCGGGCTGAGATTCTCCGATTACTACACTGGCAGCGGGCTTTATGATGCCCGCCTTCTCCTTTGCAATTTTTTGCAAGGTATTCCCCAGCAGATTGGCGTGATCAAAACTGATATTGGTGATGAGCGACAAAAGCGGTTGAATAACATTGGTCGAATCAAGACGCCCCCCCAGGCCGGTTTCGATAACGGCGATATCTATGTTCTGCTGTCTGAAATAATCGAATGCAAGACCAACGGTCATCTCGAAAAAAGAAGGCCGTATGCGTTCAAAATCTTTTTTATGCTTCGAAACAAACTGACAGATAAAACTGCGGTCGATCATTTCACCGTTGATGCGTATCCTTTCCCTGAAATCTTTCAGATGAGGGGAAGTGTATAAACCGACCTTGTACCCGGCCTCCTGTAAAATGGAAGCAATAAGGTGAGAACTCGATCCCTTTCCGTTAGTACCGGCAATATGTATAGACTTGAACGCATGCTGAGGATTGCTCAGCAGATTACAGATGGCAATGGTGTTGTCCAGGTTCGCTTTGTAAGCTGCGCTTCCGATCCGGTGAAACATCGGTAGCTGGGCATACATGTACTTGAGTGTTTGCCTGTAATTCATCGGTTGAAGGGGCGATACCTCAGTGAAGCCTGAATACAAAGGTATAAGTTCCTTTTTGCTCATGAATCCCTTCAGAACTGGCATTGAATTTCAGTGTTTTTGCAGCCTGCCGGGCCAAGGTGTACAGATAGGCATTTGTTGTAGTAGACCCCCTTTGTCCAGGTGTAGCCTCAATTACTTTACCTGTTTCGTCCACGATGATTTCAACTACAACGGTTCCCTCTTCCTGTGAGTTGTCCAATAACTGCGGCCGTTGCAGGAGTTTTCGTCCCCTGAGATAATAACCACCGGGTCCATTCCCAATCCCGGGTCCATTCCCAATTCCTGAATCCGTACCATGGCCTTTTCCTGACCCATCCCCCTCTGTTGCTTTTCCCGTACCCGCCGCATTATCCGAATTACCCGAACTTGCTTTCAATTTATCCTTTACATTCGCAATCAGGCTCATCAATTCAGGACTGGGCTGAGGATCCTGTATTGCAGCCGTTTTCGGCATTTCCTTAAGCTCCTTCTTTACCTTTTTTTTCTTGTTATTTTTCACCGTCAGCAGGGGATCCTCGTCCTTGTTGGCAAATACATCTTCTTCCTCACCCGCGCTGTTGGCTTTTGTTTTTTCTGAACTGGTCATTTTGGGATTGCCCATACCTTCCGCTCCGTCTGCTCCCCCCCCACCCTCAAAATCAATCTGTACCTCTGTAATGACACTCGGCGGATAAGGGGGTATGGGGGTTTTAATGATGAACAGAATCAGAAAAAGAATAATCAGCCCAAAAGAAAGAACGGTAAAAAGCAGAACCAGAAAACGGTCCTTCGAACTTACGCCGTCTTCATCGGTTTCTGAAAATCCCGTTGTAATTGCTCCTGTCATTCCCCCCGTTACTGTTTTGTAGCTGGCTTGGTCTTGAGTACCATTTTCACTCCCAGCTTGTCGCCGATCTGAAGAATATCAACTAAGTCCTGTACCGAAAGCGCGTTGTCCATTTTCAGCACCACTGTTTTTTCCCCGGTTCTGTTCACTTCCAGCGCCACAGCAGATTCCAGCGCCGAGAACGGAATACCCTGCACGTGGTTAACCGCAAACATTCCCTCCTTACCTGCTTCAATCACAACCTTGGCTTTGTTCTGAATCGATGTACCCTGCTTGGTACTGGGGAGTGTTAATTTTATAATGTTGGGGTTGATCATGGTGGAGGCAATCAAAAAGAACAACAGCAAAAAGAACATAATATCGTTCAGCGACTCGGTGCTTACTTCGGCTTCCTGCTTGTGCCTGTTGCGGAAATTCATTTGATCTGAACTTTTATTATTTCGAAGGCTCGTTTAATATATCCATAAACTGCATGGATGTATTTTCCATACGGTGAATTATTTTTTCGATCACCATGTTGAGAATATGGTAACTGGCAAAGGCAAAGATACCCACGATCAGCCCGGCAGCACTGGTAATCATCTTCTGGTAAAGCCCGTGGGAAATGGTATCGATTTTAATATCTCCACCCGCCAGAGAAATATCATAGAATATTATTACAACTCCGATGATAGTACCCACAAATCCAAACATCGGTGCAATCCGGCCGATGATATTCAGAATGATCATATTTTTTTCCACTTTGTAAACTTCGCCCTTACCGGCTCCTTCCATGGCTTCCCGTATTTCAGTAACCGGTTTTCCAAGCCTGCTTAAGCCTTTTCCAACAATGACGGCTTCAGGAGAAGTGTTGCTTTTGCAAAGCATCCTGGCGGCTTCCAGATTTCCGGAGACGATAAAGTCTTTAATGGTAAGAATGAAATTCTTATCGTGGCGGGAGGCTCTGCTGAGCGCGATGATGCGGTCAATAAGTGCATAAATTGCGAAAAAGAGCAGTAGCCCTATGGGAATCATTATGTAGCCCCCTTTGATAATCAGTTGTAACAGGGACAGGGAATCCTGCGGGTTTTCGGTTCCCGGAACGAGCCCGGCAGCAGCTGCGGCTTTATGCGCGGTATCGGCGACTGCCGTGGCGCCGGTTGCGGCAGTACCGCCTGCAGCTGTAATCTGCAAAAAAATTGAATTTAGCATGGTTAAAGCGGATTAATGACCTTGCTAAATTAACTGATAGAGAAGGAATTTATTGCGGTGAAATCTGAACTTATAAACAGAGTTGTGTTAGGACAATGACCTTCGTAATCCCCTATCCCGCCCAGTCAGACCTGTCCAGGCTTCTGAACTGTAATGCCTCGGCCAGGTGGTGCGGTTGAATAGCCTTACTCGACCCGAGGTCTGCGATGGTGCGGGCAACTTTAAGAATACGGTCGTAAGCTCGTGCTGAAAGGCTAAGCTTTTCCATCGCCTGTTGAAGGAGTTTTTGACCCGGAACAGTGATCTGACAAAAACTGTGCAGCAACTTCGTATTCATCTGCACATTGCAATGAATGTCCTCTGATTTTTCATATCGTTTTGCCTGTAGTTGCCGGGCCAGAATAACCCGTTGACGAACGATGCTGCTTTTTTCAGAAAGGCCCTCAGCCGACAATTCAGTAAACGAAACAGGACTTACCTCCACATGAAGATCGATACGGTCAAGCAAGGGTCCCGAAATTTTATTCAGATAATTTCGTACAGCTCCCGGAGGGCAAAGGCATTTTTTCTGCGGATGGTTGTAAAAGCCGCAGGGGCAGGGGTTCATGGAAGCGACCAGCATAAAACTTGCCGGATAGCTGACGGTCGATTTCGAACGGGAAATGCTGATCACCCGGTCCTCGAGGGGCTGACGTAAAACTTCAAGAACATTCCGGTGAAATTCGGGCAGTTCGTCTAAAAACAATACACCATTATGGGCCAGAGAAATTTCCCCGGGTTGAGGGCTTGACCCCCCCCCCTACAAGGGCAATACTGGATATGCTGTGATGAGGACTTCTAAAAGGGCGCACATGAACCAGAGCCGTCGCACCATAAAGTTTTCCGGCCACCGAATGAATCTTTGTTGTTTCTATGGCCTCCCGGGGAGTCAGGGCCGGCAATATTCCGGGAAGACGTTTGGCAAGCATGGTTTTGCCGGAGCCGGGAGGACCGATGAGAATAACATTGTGCCCCCCTGCGGCCGCAATTTCCAATGCCCTTTTGATGGCTGTCTGTCCCTTCACTTCAGAAAAATCAGGAACCGAATCCGTTGGCTTTTCAGGGCCCTTATTTTCATTACCTGTTCGGGGAGGAATTTCCCCTTCATTAAAAAAAGAAATCAGCTGTTTCAGATTACTGATACCATAAACATCCAATCCGTTAACCAGGCCAGCCTCCACTGCATTTTGCCCCGGAACTAGCATACCTTTAAATCCCAGTTCTTTCGCAACTAAAGCGATGGGTAATATTCCTTTTACGGGCTGCAAACCTCCGTCCAGAGATAACTCACCCATCATCAGATAATCGCCGAGCCGCTCGGTTTTCAGATCTCCGGCCGCAGCAAGCAGGCCGGTAGCAATGGCCAGATCATAAGAAGACCCTACCTTGCGCAAATCAGCCGGAGCCATGTTTATTGTGATTCGCTTACCGGGAATCCTGTAATTGATGTTTTTCAGGGCAGCGTCAATGCGCTGCTGACTCTCTTTGACTGCGCTGTCGGGCAATCCCACAATACAAAAATTAACCCCCTGGGTAATGTTGACTTCGATGGTTACTATGGACGCGTTTATCCCCTGAACGGCGCTGCTGTATGTTTTGACGAGCATGCCGCAAGATGCAGCTATTCATCAATCAGAATCCGGGTATAAAAACCTGATTAGCGAATAGCCAACAGGGGCGTACTATCCCAAATCAATATTCAACTCTATAAAATGAATCAGCGAATGAATAACCTTGATGTGGATTTCCTGAGCCCGGTCGGCAAAGGCAGAAAACGGAGCACGTATTTCGACATCGCACAAAAGAGCCATCTTGCCCCCTTCCTTTCCGGTCAGGCCAACCACCTGCATCCCCTTATCGCGGGCTGCATTCATGGCATTTACCACGTTGACCGAATTTCCGCTGGAACTTATGGCAAGCAATACATCCCCTTGTTTTCCCAAACCATCAATGTATCTTGAAAATATTTTGTCATATCCATAATCATTTCCAACGCAGGAAATATGCGAGGGATCTGATATCGAAACGGCAGCCAGGGCTTTGCGGTCTTCCCTGAACCGTCCGCTGAGCTCTTCTGCAAAGTGCATGGCGTCACACATAGAACCTCCGTTACCGCAGGAAATAATTTTCCCTCCGGCTTTCAGGGCTTTTACCATGATCTCACCGGCCCGTGCAATGTGTTGAAAATTCCTGTCGTCATTGATAAATTTACTCAGCACATCCTGGGCTTCGAAGAAATTCTGTTTAATGGGGTTGGTCATCTGACAAAGTTATTCTATTTTAGAGCAACTAAAAACAACTACCTACTAAAACCGGAAGACGAAATGAGGAAATCAATACTAGCGGCTCTGCTGATTACTGGGATGGGATGGACAGGCATGAGGGCCCAGGATAGCGGGACCAAAGCTCCAGAAACCAATTGCTACCTCAAATGGGCTCAAAAATTTGAAGACAGGGGAGCCAATGACGTCGAAGACGGAACCTATACCGACGTGATCATAACTTTCCGCAACGGAAGTGCAGCCAATTGTTACAACGGAAAAGCCGAAGTAAAAAATAATATTGTGCTGGCCATGTACATTAAACTGGAAGACGGAAGTTATGAGCAGGTTAAGCGCAAATGGAAGTACGATGTCAAGGACGTAACCATACAGAACGGAATCTCAAAAACCCTTATTACCATTGACGATGAGCTCATCAACGTCCTCTTCATTAAGAAGATCAAGCCCAAGAAAAAAGGCTACGAGAAGGCGCCGGATCCCAGTGACCTCAACTGAGTGAGTTGTTAATTCTCCACTAATGGCCAATCGCTCTTTTCCGGAATTCGTCCTTCCCCATATCCAGGTACTTCACATACTCCCCGATATCAGGTGTGTATCCCACCGGTGAAACCAGTTCTCTTTCCCGGTGATCCAGCAATACGTAATAGGGCTGTGAATTCGTTTTAAAACGACTGGTTTCGAGGTCGCTCCATTTGTTTCCGAGGGTTTTCACCTTGCGGTTAGTAACCGGAGAAAGGTATTGCTCGTTTTCAGGCAATTCAGTTTTGTCATCAACATAAAGAGACACCAGCACAAAATCGGTTCGCAGGCGGTTAAGTACCAGATCGTCTGACCAAACGTTGTCTTCCATTTTGCGGCAGTTCACGCAGGAGTATCCTGTAAAATCAATCATTAAAGGCTTCCCGGTTTGCCGGGCATAAGCCAGTGCAAGCTTGTAATCGTGAAAGCAGGATAAGTTGTGGGGACAATGCGCTGGATCGGTTCCGGCAACCATAGGGCCAGCCTCAGCCTTCGATCCTCCTGAGCCCCATCCCTCGTTGTAATAGGCCGGTGGCGGAAAACCACTGATAAGTTTCAAAGGTGCACCCCACATTCCGGGAAGCAGATAAATGACAAAAGAAAAAGTAAGTATGGCCAGGAGAAGTCCTGATATGGTCGTGTGTGAACGATCGCTGTCGTGCGAAAATTTAATTTTCCCAAGCAGGTAAAAACCAAGTATGCTAAATATCACAATCCAAAGCGCAATAAAAATTTCCCGTTTTAAAATTCCCCAATGATAGGCCAAATCCACATTAGACAAAAACTTAAGGGCAAATGCCAACTCCAGCAAACCCAGTACGACCTTTACTGTATTCAGCCAGCCTCCTGATTTGGGCAGGGAATTCAGCCAGCCCGGAAAAGCGGCGAACAAAGCAAAAGGCAAGGCCAGGGCTGCCGAGAATCCCGCCATTACCAATATGGGACCCAAAACACTGCCTTCCACTGCCGCAGCAACAAGAACACTTCCAATGATGGGTCCTGTACAGGAAAAGGAAACCAGGGAAAGCGTGGAGGCCATAAAGAAAATACCCAGCAATCCCCCTTTATCCGAAGCGCTGTCTGCTTTGTTTACCCAGGAACTGGGAAGGGTAATTTCGAAAGCGCCCAGAAAGGAAATAGCAAATACAACGAAAATCAGGAAAAAGGCCAGGTTCACAATTGCATTACTGGCCAGGGCGTTTAAAGCATCCGGTCCAAAAATGAGGGTGATAATCATTCCAAGCGTAACATAAATCAGAACAATGGACAATCCGTAAATCAGCGCATTGGTAATTCCTTCTTTCCGCGTCTTACTTTTCTTGGTGAAAAAACTCACCGTAAGCGGGATCATCGGAAATACACAGGGAGTAAACAAAGCCACAATTCCGCCAAGGAAACCCGCAATAAATAAAATGATCCAGGAACTGTTCCTGGGGGCTGACACAGGAGCCGAAGCGGCCATCAGGTCCCCGGTCCTTTGATGAACATCCGAAACAACTGAGGTGTCATTTCCAGACATACCGACACTGTCTCTTGCCGACTTTTGCGAAGATGAAGAAGTGTCAGGACTCCTATCAGAAGCTACAGTTATTGCTGGTCCGAGTTGAAGAGTAAAGTCCACTCCATCGGGAGGAAGGCAACGGGAATCATCACAAACCATAAACTCCACGGAACCCTTTATTTCAAACGGTTTGCTTGAATGTATTTTGATGCGTTGCTTAAAAACCGCCTTGTTTTCGAAATAAAGCAGATCAATGCCGAAATTTTTATCGTGAATCTTTACGGCCTTGCCCTCTTTCACCGGTCCAAGCAAATCATAGTCCTTGCTTTTAGGAATAGTAAATTTAGTGGGGATGGCCCCCCCCTCCCCAACGAACTGGGAATAGAGATGCCAGTTTGAATCAATGTGCGCAGTAAAAATCAGCACCGCTTCATCAGCTCCGTTTTTTGCGGAGCTGAATTCCCACTTTACCGGTTTTAATATCTGAGCCGGCGCAGGTTGCGAGGTACAACAAAAAGTTAAAACGGAGAACAGTGAAACTACTAAAAATCGGGAAAATTTCATACCCCTGAATTAGGGTGTTAAAAATACTCAATTTTCCTGACTAAATCCGTACTTCGTGAATACGGTGTATGGGAATAACCACACCCTGCTTGAGGATAATCCGTTTATCGGTAACGCCCCAGATGGTCGTTTCGACCTGCTTGACGCTCTCTGAATCTTCAAAAATAATACGGGTTTTGCCCTTTTCGGCATTGCCCAGTTTTAAGGCTTTGTCTAAATCTGCTTTGCGAAGCTTTACCGCTTCAACTGACAATAAAACTTCCTCACCGGGAAATTTAAGATCCGCAACATTTTCCTTTTCCACAAGTGCGGCATTTCTGAGTTTCGCTTCCATATCGTCCATCATTTTAATCTTATGTGGGTTTAACGTGACAAAATAAAAAACGTTGCATAATTTTCAATAAAAATTTAAACGGGCATTCGTTTTTGCAAAGCACCTATAAATTCCACTGCCCGTTGCGTGCCAATCCGGTATTTAAGTCCGTTTTTATCAACCAACTCAACCATTTCCTTGCCCCGTGTATGAAAACGTATCTTCCCATTTCCGTGCAGGTTGTATACTGCACGACCTTTAAAATAACGCTTGAATCTTAGTCTTCTGAAGGAAGCAATATCCGACAAACGGATGTTTACCTTTCGTGAAGTCCAAAGACCCGTAAGGATAATGCCACTTGAGTTGACCACTGTATGCAAGTGAACCAAAAAAGGGAACAGCATTGAAAACAGCAAAATAGCCACACCCATAATGAAAAACAACTGTCCCGAATTTTCTATTCCCTGAGCGGGATAAGATCCAATGTAAAGACCTGAGATTTCGACCGGCTTGGGATTCTCCGACCAGAAATAAGCAAGAAAACAAAAGAGTGCAAGAAGGGTGCGAAGCGTCATGCTCTGACGGCTGTAACCAAGGTATTGCTTTTCCTCAAAAAGAATCTCTTCGTTCATACGCCGTTGTCCTTCTGATTTTAAATATACGAATTACTTTGGTTGCTGAAGTCACTTTGTACCGTTCATCGATGCGCCGTCCGACCACCCAGACGATATCTTTATCCGAAACCAGCAGCCAGGTGTTTTCTTTCTCAGGCAGGGAAAATTTATTGTCTGTAAAAAAGTCGCTGAGTTTTTTGCGGGTTTTCATTCCCAGGGGAACAAAGGCATCCCCGGCTTTCCATTTGCGAAGGCTTAACGGAAACTTCAGCTTATCATTGTCCAGGAAAGCCATTGAGCTTACCCTTGGAATGACAAAGGAAGTTCGGGATTTTAAGGAGGCTCTCCGCTTTTTTTGAATGCTCAGGGCAATGGGTTTCAGAATTTTTTTCTGGTCGGATGCTATGCAGAATTCCGTTCCGTCCTCCTTTTTGCGGTCGCTGCCGTTTTCAGTTCCCGGAGACAAAATCAAGCGCTTCCTGTCTTTAACAATACGGTGTGTGGCCGAAAAAAACTGTTGCCCCGATCCCTTCCTTTTCAGTGAAAGCAAAATAGAAGAACATACCGCTTCATTGAATCCATAAGGCTTCAGCAACTCGTATAAAAAAAGTTCAGTGGGGTGCAGCCCGAGTAGTTCAGAACTCACAATTTCGTTTTTTTTGATCAGCCCTTTAAGAGCGGTGTACATCGCCCTGTTGAAAACCTGATTGACAGCTGACAGATGACGGGCAGTAGCGTCAAGGCTATCCAGCAGACCTGGATTCAGTTCTTCCAGCAGAGGCATGAGCTGATGCCTGATTTTGTTTCGCAGGTAATCGTCCGAAGCATTGCTGCTGTCTTCTCTGTAGGTAATTTTTTTTTCAGCCGCATACGCTGAAAGTTCTTCCCGGGATGCAAACAGCAGGGGCCGAACGATCTTTCCTCTTTTCAGAGGTATGCCGCACAGTCCCGAAATGCCCGTTCCCCTGATCAGATTAATCAGCATCGTTTCAGAACAATCGTTTTTATGGTGCGCCAGAAAAACAACCTCGTAACCTTCTTTCTTTGAAATTTCACCGAACCAGTCATAACGCAACTCCCTGGCCGCCATCTGAACAGAGACCTTTTGGGCAGCGGCAAATGTAAGCGTGTCGAAACGCTTGCTGTAAAACTTAACCTTAAAATTTTGGGCCATGTTCCTTGCGAAAGCCTCATCCAGATCACTTTCCTCCCCTCTCAGAGAAAAATTGCAATGCGCGATTGCAAACTTGAATCCGGCTTCAAAACAAAGCCTGGCAAGAACGCTGGAATCCAATCCTCCGCTGACGGCCACAAGAATTTTTTCACGGGCCTTGTGCAGATGGTGCTGCTGAATAAAATTTTCAAATTGCGAAAGCATACGAATTAAATTGCGAAAGCATACGAATCACTTAACGTTTCAAACAAGGCCTTGGCCTTTAGCATGCATTCCTCATACTCCTGCTCGGGATCAGCCTGATTGGTAATTGCGCTGCCGACCATAAAAGACAAATAGCCCGAACCAGCATTGTAAAGTATGCTTCTTATGACTACGTTAAAATCAAAATCGGCATCGGGTGTAATATAGCCCAGGGCCCCTGAGTACAAACCACGTTTCGTCTTTTCATATTCTTCAATCAGTTCCATGGCCTTAACCTTGGGAGCTCCGGTCATGGAACCCATCGGGAAAGCATTTTTCAGGGCCTGGGTAAAATGAAATCCGGGTCTTAACTCTGCACTGATACTCGAAACCATCTGGTGAACCTGCCGGAAACTGTAAATTCCATAGAGTTCGTCCACACGCACACTACCCCTCCGTGCAGAACGCGAAAGATCGTTGCGCACCAGATCGACGATCATGACATTTTCGTTGCGCTCCTTTTTGTTCTGATGCAAAAACCTTTTCAGCTTGTTGTCCTCAACTTCATCTTTTCCCCTGCGAATCGTGCCCTTAATGGGCTGGGACAAAATCATCGACGCGTTTTTTTTCAGAAAACGCTCGGGGCTCGCCGAAAATGCATACCGGTCTTTGATTCTATAATACGCAGAGAATGGAGTCTGACTAAGTTCATTAAGCCGTACATATATGCTTTGAGGGTCAATGCGGACTTCATCCGAATAGAACTCCATGCAGAAATTCGTTTCGTAAATATCTCCTCGATGAATATGCTCTTTTAGTTCATTTACCGCCTGAAGATATTCTGCTTTGCTGACCCGGGCCTCCATCTTTGCAGAAGCAACCTTCTTAGAAACCAAATCCTTCAAAGGGATTTCAACAAACCGCGTGCCGTTAATTTGCGCCATCAGATTTTCAATCTCCGCTTCATCTGAAAATTCAGCTAAATATCCAACCTGCAGCGCTCGCTCTTTCAGAAGAAAGAGATACTTCGGCTGAAAAAAATGCATTTCAGGAAAAGATAGTCCGTCAAAGTTTTCAGAATGCAGACCTTCGCATTGATTTTTTAAATCATAGCTTAAGTGCCCGAAGATCCAGTCCGAAATTCGCTCATGGTATTTTCTCAGTTCTTCAAAGCTATCGGGGTTGAGTACCGGACACAATATACTTGCGGCACCGAAAGCCGCAATAAGGTCATACGTCCCGTTTCGTTCCGGACTGTTTTGTTCTGAATTGCGATCCCTGTTACTGTAGAGAAAACTTGCGTATTCATAGGGAGCTCCCCAGGCAAGCAAACGGTCTGAAAATGCCAGCGCATCCTCTACGGGAAAACTGACAAACGTTCGTTTTTTAAGTAGTTCAGGCATTTCAGGACCTAATTTAACCTAAAATAAAGAATTGCTGTACAAGCCGTAACCTTTTTTTGTTATTTGAGTAGAATGACTTAGATTTATGGCTCAAAGAATGAAGTTCAAAGCATGAAGGATCGTTTACCATTGAGGTATTTGAGATACAGTCTTATCGTTTCGGTTCTTTCATCCGTATCGGCCTCTGTGTTTTCCCAATGTACCGGATCGGGCAACTGCGCTCTTCAGCTATACGGGGGAGTTGTAGTTTCCATGAATGGAGGAACAACCGCTTCACCGATTATTATAAATGTTGCACAGGCGAATTACGGAGGTATCTATGCACCCACAGGCGCCAGTTCAGGGGTGATCGTTTCAGAAACTCAAGGCAATGCTATAAACTGGGAAACCGACGGCACCGGAGGGAACAGTACGGGCAATTATGTTTATCCGTTCGGTGACGGAATGGGGGCCTACCTGCCGCTCACTTTTGCCAAAACCACAGCCAGCGGAGGCGCTGCAGGGGCAGACCAGGTCATGGTTGCAACCCAGGGTATGGGCAGTAACAATACGGCCAATGCCGGAGGGGCCAACAATGCCGGAAGTTACAACGTTACCGAAAACAACGAAATTAACGGAGCCTATTGGACCAACATAACATCCATGGTGGGTGTTGCAGGTGCAAATGCAACAACTTCTGTTATCGACAGGATGTACATGATCACTACTCCGACGCTGAGCGGCACTGCGATTGTTGCTTCCATCACTTTCCCCTACAAAGGGTGGGAAAATACCACCAGCCTGCCAACCGGTGACTTTATGGCCCAGAGCTACAGCAATTCAGGTTCGGCCTGGGAATACCCCATTATCAGCAATCCCAATCCTACAATAGGCATTAGTCCGGGCGCAACGATTGGATATGTGACAACCGTGCCTGTTACCTTTAACAATGTAGCCCATTCCACCCCGGCTATGGCTGCAACGGCCAACACCACTGCTGAATGGATACTTTCAGAATCCACCAGTCCCCTTCCCATTGTCCTTATTGAATTTACAGCCGTTTGCAGCAACGATGTGGTGAACCTCGAATGGGCTACGGCCAGCGAAATCAACAACAACTATTTTACTATTCAGCGTTCAGCAGACGGCATTAACTACACAAATGTAGACCAGGTAAAAGGTGCCGGAAACAGTTCTACTTTGCTCACCTACCAGGCCAGCGACCCTGATCCCAACGGGACAAGTTATTACTACCGTCTCGGACAAACTGATTACGACGGCAAAACCGTTTATTCCAGCCCGGTTTCTGTTAACTGCAGCGGAAACGGAACGACCGGCTCCAGTGCTGCCTTGTCTGTATTTCCAAGCCCTTCCTCGGGACAAAGCGTTTATATGAAAATGAACGGCCTCCAACCCCAACAGCAGGTCCTTGTTGTAATGATAAACGTGCTGGGTCAGATGATGTATTCAAAACTTACCTTCAGCGATAGCAACGGCTCGGTATTGGAGGCCATTGACCAGACTCAGCACATCCCTCCCGGAGTATATACCGTAATCGGATCGGTGAACAACGATATCTACAAGCAGAAAATCATCGTACAATAGGACAAGGCCTCGTTAAACTCAACTTAGCGTGATTTCCTTTATACACGCTACCCAATCGGGATTCGAATTCAGGCTTTCAACAAGCTGAAGCTGTTCTCCTCCATTCCTGATAAAGATTTCTTTGTACTCTATTCCTATTTCATAAATCGTTTCCAGACAGTCGGCAACGAAAGCTGGCGAAAACACCAGCATACGGCGAATTCCGTTTTTTGCTTTTTCAGCAATGACTTTATCTGAATACGGTTTTAACCACTTGTCATCAAGGCGTGATTGAAAACTGCTGGAGTACTTCCCTTCGGGAATTCCAAGGCGCTTAACCATCTGTCGTGTTGTCTCCATGCATGCCGCACGGTAACAATACTGATTCTTTGCACCTATGGAATCGCAACAACTTCCGAAAGTGCAGGAGTCAGATCCGTAATGTTTGGAGGATTTTTTTATGTGGCGTTCGGGAAGTCCATGATAAGAAAACAAAAAATAATCATAGTCCTCCGGCTTGTACTTTCTCGCAGCCGAAACAAGGCAATTGATGAATCCCGGATGATCGTAAAATTTGTCGATGATCTGCAAAGAAGGAATGACTTCCCATTTGCGAATGAATTCAAGGGCCAGATCCACAGAAGATCCCGTACTTGAAGAGGCATACTGGGGATAGAGCGGAAGGATCAGGATTTTATCTACACTTCGCCTGCGCAAATTTTCCAGCGCCGAAGCAATGGTCGGTTTACCGTAGCGCATTCCCAATTCAACTGCGAACGCCGGGCCCAACGCAAGCTGAAGTTTTTCCTTCAGATTCTGTCCATGGATCAACAGCGGCGAACCTTTCTCTGTCCAGATCTGCTGATAAAGTTTTGCCGATTTTGAAGCACGAAAGGGAACAATGATACCATTCACCAGGAAAAACCTCGCCACAGGGTGAATATCAATGACGCGCGGGTCGTTTAAAAATTCGCTCAGGTACTTGCGCACATCCCCGGCTGAGGGGCTGTCGGGTGTTCCCAAGTTGATTAAAAGAATTCCTGTTGTCATCTATTCAACGCCCTTTTCCCTGTCGCATCCAGACAAGCCTCTTTAATGGCCTCCGTATAGGTCGGATGGGCATGGGAGATACGGGAAATGTCTTCAGCTGAGGCCCTGTATTCCATGGCTACCACCGCTTCGGCTATCATATCCGCCGCACGGGGACCTATGATGTGTACACCCAGGATTTCATCCGTGGCGGAATCGGCCAGCACTTTTACAAACCCGTCCAGATCCATGCTGGCTCGGGCTCGTCCGCTGGCCCTGAAAGGGAAACTACCGGTTTTGTAGTTCTTGTTTTGTTCCTTCAGCTGTTCTTCTGAAAATCCGACCGAGGCAACCTCGGGCCAGGTATACACTACTCCCGGAATCAGGTTGTAATTGATATGCGGTTTTTGTCCGGCCAAATGTTCCGCTACAAAAACGCCTTCTTCCTCGGCCTTGTGTGCCAGCATGGCGCCTTTAATTACGTCACCTATTGCATAGATTCCCTTGACACTGGTTTGCAAATGTTCATCCACCTCTATTCTTCCTTTGGCATCCGGCTTTATCCCGGCTTTATCGAGTCCAAGATTATCCGTGTATGGTTTACGTCCGACAGCAACCAGGCAGTAATCTCCTTTGAACTCCACAGCCTGCCCCTTGGCATCTGTAGCCTTCACCAAAACCTGCCCGCCGTCAGGAATGCCTTCATCTCCGCTCAGGCCCGCAAAACCTACTTTGTGTCCCAGGTAAAATTCAAAACCTTCCTTTTTAAGAACCTTTTGCAATTCCTGACCCAGCCCCTTATCCATATTTCCGATAAGTGAATCAGAAAATTCAACCACCGACACTTTCGAACCAAGCCGCGCATACACCGATCCCAACTCAAGCCCTATCACCCCTCCTCCTATTATGATCAAATGCCTGGGAATCTCGGTAAGATTCAAGGCCTCAGTGGAAGTGATGATTCTCTTTTTATCTATAGTTATTCCGGGTAATGAAGCGGGTTTCGACCCGGTTGCAATAATTGTATTTTTTGTTTCGATCACAACGGCATTTTCAGCCTGCACTTGAATTGAAGTTGCGCTAAGAAAAGATGCAGTACCTGAATAAACCGTAATCTTATTTTTCTTCATCAGGAAAGCAATCCCATCGGTAGTGGCTTTAACCACCGCCCCTTTTCTTTTGATCATCTGGGACAGATCAACCTTCAGATCTTTGAGTGTTATGCCATGTGCTGAAAAATTATGGCCCGCATTGTAAAACTGCTCTGAAGAATCGAGCAGGGCCTTGGAAGGAATGCAGCCCACATTAAGGCAGGTCCCTCCGAGAGTAACATACTTTTCGACCAAAGCGGTTTTCATCCCAAGCTGAGCACAGCGTATGGCGGCAATATAGCCGCCCGGACCAGAGCCGATAACACAAACATCAAATTTTTCCATGAGTTAAAGTTACTGTTTTTACCCTTTTACACCTGAGCCGGTGAATCTCCTTACAATTGCAACAAGAACCAGAATCAGAACAATAAACGAAGCCGCCCTTCCGATATAATCTCCGTACCGTGTATAAAAAGTCAGTTGATCGCCTGATTCAAGAGAGGCACTTATAACCGCCGGCTGCCACCAGGGCGTGCGCTGCTGAAGATCACCCCTCGAATTAATGAAACAGGAAATACCTGTATTCGCTACCCTGACAATCGCTCTTCGGTTTTCAATGGCCCGAAGCCGGCCATACAACAAGTGCTGCTTGTATCCGGGTGTATCTCCCCACCAGCCATCATTGGTCATAATGCAAAGAATTCCTGCGCCGTTCAGTACATATTTCGTAACGTATTCTCCGAAGACCGATTCGTAGCAAATAATAGGTGCTATGCGGATTCCCCCGGCTGAAACAAATGCTGTTCGCTCGCTCTGAGTACCCAGACTACCAAAAGTTCCGCCCAGATTGATAGCCAGTTTTTCAAGGGGCTTCAATAAACGGGGGAAGGGCATTTTTTCCACACCGGGTACCAGTTTCGATTTGTGATAGACCTGAATTTTCCCGCTGGTATCCAACTGAAAAGCCGTATTGTAATTATCGTACCAAAGGCTGTCATCTCTGAATTGCTGTGCCGTCGAACTATGCGGCTCCCCGGCTTTATAGAGCCGGGCGGTACTTGCACCGGTTACAATCGTGAGTTGCTTGTGCAGTTTCAGAAAATCCTCCAGCATACGAATGCTTTCCACCTTTGTCAGATCATTTTCCCAGATCTCTTCGGTAAGTGCAGTCTCCGGAAACACCAGAAAATTAACGCTACTGTCGAGTTTTGTCGAAGCCAGAGAAAGCATCTTCTCCAGTTGGCGCTGATAATCACCGCTGAATTTTTCGTTATACGGATCTATATTGGGCTGAACGGCGACAATATTTATTGATTTTTTTGAGGCACCCTTCGCAACTGAGTTTTGGCTGTCCGCCGCCAAACCAGAATAAATTCCCAGAGATACGATCAGAGGAACAACGGCCAGACAAAGCAATACCACTAGTGTTCGCCTTTTGAATCGCAAAATGTGCTTTTTTTCGCTGATCCAGTAAAAAACAAGCTGATTGCAAAGTATAATCCAGAGCGAACCTCCCAGAACACCGGTATACTCATACCACTGAATCAATCGGTAGTTTGCCGCCAGTCCGTTGCCCAGGCTCAGCCAGGGATAAGCCAGATCCCAGTTGTGATTGAGGTATTCATAAGAAAGCCATACAACAGGAAAAACAAAATAACGAAGGGAAACCGTAACGCGTTTTTTAAGTCCCGATGAAAATGTAAAGGCCAGGGCCATCACCAGGGCATTTTCAAGCACAGCTGCAACAGCCCCTCCGGGAGAAGCGTTGTAAACCCACCAGCTTACCGATGCATTCCAGAAAATAAAAGTCAGGAGAGAATAACAGAATATTTTCAAAAGCCAAAACCGCGGCTTCGCATTCAGCAGTTCCTTTTCCAGCAGCAAAAGAGGTACAAAAGCTACAAACAAAAAGGGGCTGAATCCGTAAGGAGGCCATCCTATACTTAAGAGAAGGGCACTGAGCAGGCCATAACAAAGAGCTCTCACTAGCGAATCAATTGCATTTTACCGAAACCATTGGTAATATAAGTATCCGCTCCGCTGGCCATACTCTGCATAGAGCCGCCGTTAAGACGGGTATGAACATGGTAAAGGTAAATCCCGTTTCCAACCGGATTTCCGTATTGATCCCTTCCGTCCCAGCCATATTCGGTAATATTGCGCCCTATGTGCAGGGGGCCGAGATCATTCCTGGTCAGCTCACGTACAACTTTTCCGGTAATGGTCATAATCTCTATCTGTAAATTATCCGGCACCTGTGAACCGGTGAGGGTAAAAACAAAACGCGTAATCGTGGAAAAAGGATTCGGATAATTCATGATCTGGGTGATGCTGCTTTCTTTTACAACCTCAAACTGAATCGTATACGGACCACCTGATGGATTACCCGATCTGTCTTTTGATTGAACAATTAAGGTATACATACCGTCCTGAGTAAACACAGGCGTGTAATTCAAAACGCAGCTATTGTGAGGCAGTACTGCAGGCGTAAAACTTAGCAGAGGTCCAAAAGGAATAAGAAGTGCCGATGCTGCTCCGGGTGCCTGAATATAAACCGCAAAATCATTCGGATCATTAAGTGCCAGAAATTTATTTTCATCGGTCAGTTTGATCAGAATATTGGGTTTCGAAGAAACAATATCCTGATTCAAAATGTGAACTCCGTCAAAAGTAACATCCAAAAGTGGATTGGTCTTGTCTGCAACAACACTGAATGCAATGTTGGCGATGTTGTTGAAATGGTATTCCTCCGGCTGGGTTTTGGGCTTGCCCAATTGGTTAACCTCCACCCAAAGATTGTCCAGACCGGCAAATCCTATGGTTCCTACCCTCACCGTGTCCACAACATATTGTCCCGCAGCCAGTGGTGCTTTCAGGTAGCGATCCGGCAGATAATGCGGAATCCCTTTTGCATCGACTATCCAGGAAGAAAGTGTCAGATCGCTTCCGAAACCAAATTCTGAAATGTTCTGAATCGGATAGGCAAATTTGATGGAATCCCCTTCAGCCACAGTATCCTTCCTGATATAACAATTCTGACTCTTGCTCACCAATTCATTCACAGCCAGTTCAGGCACAGGAGTATAGATGACCTGCCAGCGCTTCAGCTGGGGAGGAACATAATTGACAGGATTGCTCATATAGACGATCAATTGTATGTTGGGATAGGTCGCTGCATTGAGAATTTTTTTAAGACTGATCTGGTTCGTAGTACGAGGTAACCCGCTGACAGACAAGCTTCCGACTAAAGTATCTACTTCGCCACTGTTTTTAATACCAATGATTCCAAGCCGTATGCTGTCTCCGCTTACCAGGTCTTTTTCCCTCCAGTAAAGAGAATCCCAGGATAGGGCGGGTCCTATAACCGGAGATAAAATATAACCGGTGCTCCAGTTGGTGGTGATGGAATCATTCTGAGTAATCAGGGAAGTGTCTGACACTCCTACCGTAATATTGGCCGCTTTCGCTTTAGCCTTACCCAGGTTCTGCCCGAATACGATCATGGGAAGATTTGGGTTGCTATTTTGGGCGAGCCTTAAATTGGCTCCAAAAGAACTGAAACCAGCATACAATCCTGTGTCAACTGCCCCACTCGTATAGGTGTAACTGTTGGGGTGTATGCCCTGCGTATAGGCCAGAATATAGGAACCAGGATTCATAAGCATCACGCTGTCGAGCAGTTTTGAAGGATGCAGCGAATCTATTCTGGTATAATCAAAGGCGCTGTGATAGGCCGAAGATGCACACCACAGGCTGCCATACAGACTCCTCTGTTCTCCGAAGGAGGTGGTGTAAAAATTGCTGTGCTGAAGGGCCTGACCGCTGATCGGGTTGATGACCACAAAGGTCCAGGCCGGATTGCCACCGCAGAACCAATCCTGCACAATGTTCCCGTTGATCGAGGATTGGGGGTAGGCAAAGAAGGAAGATTTAGACTGAAGTACCTGATAGATGCCCGTCTGAGCAAATACACTCAATTTACTATTCACAAAGTCAAATGTTCGATGGGGCCGGTCGTAAAAAACATATTGAAAACCATCATTTTTGAATTGAAAAAATTGTGCCTGCCCCCATCCTCTTTTTCCCTTGATGACCTGAAATGAAAATTCCCTCCAGTTGGTATCTGCCGTTACTCTCCAGAAATAAACAACGCTGTCTTTTACTTTTACCAGATGCGGAGGCACACGCAAACGGGGTGGAGCCCATTCAATTACCCCTCCTTTACTGAGGACTGAACCGGTATCCAGCATAGGACTGTTGTAGCGGTCTGTGGTGTCAATCTGAAATTTATAACGGACCACTTTCTGATTAAAAGCATTGATGGCAGAAGCCTTCAGGGTTACCTCCTGATTCGGAACAATGGCATAATTATACGGATAGACCGGAATAATACTATTGCCCTGCAGTTCTATGCTTGAACAGGCGTAATTGTTGCCGGGATTTAATTCAGGTATCTGGGTCAGTGCATTCAGGGTAGCGCAAAAAGTATTTTCTCCCGGGTCAACACTTGGATTATAGGCAATCTGAAAAACAAGCGTATCCTGATTGGAGGGTGCCGGTCTCACACGCAATGGATAGGTGATAACCTGTTTGTTCGGCAGCGTTCTTTGCAATTTAACCGTGTAGGTCTTTTTCACGTATTCGGCTATATTGTGTTCGGTAACAATAACGTAAAATTTACCGGGATTGGCAGTGGTATTAAAGGTAATATCCGTTGAATTGGTAGGGGTCGTCTGAGAGAGCTCGTAATCGGGTTTCTTAGGCGAATTGAGGGTAATGGCAGGATCGCCTTCAAGCGTCATGTACAGAAATCCGCATTTGCTGAGGATGTCACTGAAGGCCGTCGGCTGAAGGAACAGCATCGAACTTTGTATGCATTTGCCAATGGGGTGTCCGTAAAAATCGGTACAGATTTTACTGTAAAGTTCGCTTGTATAAGTGTCCAGCACATAGTCCTGGGAAAGGGAAGTGGAGGCCAGAAACCCTATGGCGCCCAGTTGCGGGGTCAGCACAAACTGTTCGCTGTTTGTGCTGAGAGAAAGGGAAGTATAGTCCTGGTGAATATCTCCTGCATAACAACCATCAGACATAATGAAGGGATATTTTCCGGTATTGTTGTAAGCACCTGGATTTGCGATACCCTCATCCCAGCTCTGACCCGAACTGTGACCAAAAAAGGTCATCAGGGAAACACC